>CBFGYX010000017.1:0-13926 GCA_965653075.1 uncultured bacterium | reverse complement strand
CCGTCCTCGGTGGGCAGCGCGCGGGCGTAGCCGAGGGCCTGGTGGAAGGCGCGCTTCATCGAGCGCTCCCAGTCGCGCGTCTCGCGGCGCGCGGTGCCGGACTTCAGGCGCGTGCGCTCGAGCGTGTAGGGATGCACGGCCTCGGCGACGCGGTCCGACCCCTGCTTGGCCTCGATCACGAAGCAGCCGCGCTTGTAGAGGTCGATGTAGCCGTAGGAGCCGGCGTCGCTGCCCGAGAGCCGGACGAAGCGCTCGAACGTGTAGTCGTTTCCTGCGTGGTCGGCGCCGGCGGGCCGGGGCGGCTCGACGCCGAGGACCTCGCAGAGCTCCGCGAGGAAGAGCTGATAGTTGGCCCGCTCGGAGGCGGCCGAATTCCGCCAGCGGGTGATGAAGGCGTTGACGGAGGCTCGTGAGAATGAATCGTCTCCGGGCATGGAAGGCCAGCGCTAATGAATCGAACAGTACGGCCACCTTTGGTTGCACCGTAAGGTTAATATTGGGTGGCAGGAGGTGCAAGTTGGCGGTTGAGCATACCTGGCCGGCCCGCGCGCAAGTGCTCTCACCGAAACAATGCACCTGACGCCTGTACACCTTCAGATTTATCGCCCGGATGTTCGTTGTATCGGCAACTAGGATTCAGCCGTGGGAATGTCGACATCGAAGCGACCGAGTTGGACAGGGGGTCGATTGGCGGGCGATAGCCAAAGGTGGCGGCCATTGTGAGCGACACTAACCGGCTTAACCGATACGGACTGACTCGATTGGTACCGGCCGACCCTTCCCCCTCCGCAAATCACGCCTCTCACATTATTTCCACTTCCCCAAAAGCGCCCGTCCCCCGGCATGAATATGCGGGAAGATGGGCGCTTATCGATCCGTACCCGCGGGTGGCGTCTACGGTTACACTCGATTACTTGACGAACAGGATCTCCCGGTAGGTGGGCAGTGGCCAGTAGTCATGCGGGACGGCGCGTTCGAGGCGGTCCGCGTAGTACCGCACCTCGATCATCGACGGCCGCACATTGTCGTAGATGTGGCGGGCCTTATCAATCACGGCATCGCCGCCCTGCTCCTTATTCTGTTTGATGAGCTCATTGACGGCGCCACGGAGTCCGTTGATGAGCCTGGCAACTTCCTCGGCCGTATCCCTGACGCCTGTTACATCGATGCCGAGGTCGTTGCTCTCATCGATCGTCGTCACGAGGTCCTTCAGGTAGCGCACAGCCGCAGGCAGGACCATCGTCCGCGCCAGGCTCTCGAGCGTCTCTCCCTCGATATTGATGGCGAGGAAATACTGCTCGACGAGAATCTCATGCCGGCTCAGCAGCTCCCGTTCGCTCAGTACACCGTACTTGCTGAACAACGCCACGTTTTTCTCCTGCGGCAGCAGTTCGAGCGCGTCGAGCGTGTTCGGCAGATTGAGCAGACCGCGGCGCGCCGCCTCCTCGTGCCATGCTTCGGCATAGCCGTCGCCGTCGAACACGATGGCGTCCGACTCGGTCAGCACGCTCGAGATGACATCCGCAACGGCCTGCTCACGCGAGGCCCCATCGCTATCGCCGAGCTTCTCCTCGAGCATCGTACCCATCTCATCGAGCGCTTCGGCCACGATGGTGTTAAGCACGACGTTCGGGAACGTAATCGACTGCGATGATCCCACGGCCCGGAATTCGAACTTGTTGCCCGTAAAGGCAAACGGACTCGTCCGGTTGCGGTCACCTGCATGGCGCGGGAGCGTCGGCAACGTGTCAACGCCGAGCCCAAGCAGTCCCGATTTGGCCGACTTACCTTTGGATCCCGCCTTCAGCCGATCGAAAACATCGGAAAGCTGCCGGCCGAGGAAGACGGACATGATGGCGGGCGGTGCTTCGGAGGCGCCCAGCCGGTGGTCGTTCCCTGCCGACGCAACCGACGCGCGGAGCAGATCCTGATGCCGGTGCACGGCACGGAGCACGGCCGCGCAGAAGAACAGAAAGACGATGTTCTCGTGCGGGGTGTCTCCCGGGTCGAGCAAGTTCTCACCCGTATCCGTGGTCATCGACCAGTTGTTGTGCTTGCCCGAGCCGTTGATGCCGGCGAACGGCTTCTCGTGTATCAGGCAGACGAGACCGTACTTGCGGGCAACCTTCCGAAGCGTCAGCATGACAAGCTGCTGATGGTCGGCCGAGATGTTGGCGTTTTCAAAGATCGGCGCGATCTCGTACTGACTGGGCGCGACCTCGTTGTGGCGCGTTTTGATAGGCACGCCGAGGCGGTACAGCTCCCGCTCGACCTCCAGCATGTAGGCCAGCACGCGGTCGGGGATGCTGCCGAAGTAATGATCGCTCAGCTCCTGTCCTCGCGGCGGCTTCGATCCTATCAGCGTGCGCCCGCATATTTCGAGATCCGGACGGCGGTAGTAGAACTCCTCATCCACCAGAAAATACTCCTGCTCGGCGCCGACGGTTACGTTTACGCGCTGTGCGACGTCATCGCCGAGGAGGCGGAGCACGCGCAGCGCCTGCTTCTCAAGCGCATTCAGCGACCGAAGCAGCGGGATCTTATGGTCAAGCGCCTCGCCCGCCCACGATGCAAAACCCGTCGGGATGGCCAGGTACTTGCCGTTCTGGTTCTCGATGATGAACGCAGGAGACGTCGGGTCCCACGCCGTATACCCGCGCGCTTCAAACGTCACTCGCAGGCCACCCGAGGGGAAGCTCGATGCGTCCGGCTCGCCCTGAATCAGGTCGCGGCCGGAGAACTCCACAATTGCCCCGCCGCCTTTGTTGGGCGTGATGAAGGAGTCGTGCTTCTCGGCCGTGTACCCTGTGAGCGGCTGGAACCAGTGCGTAAAATGCGTCGCACCTTTATCGACGGCCCACTCTTTCATGGCCATCGCAACGGCATCGGCAATCGTCATGTCGAGAGGACGCCCCTTTTCGATCGTCGCGAGCAAGCTGCGGAAGATGTTCTTCGGCAGCCGGCTCTTCATCTGTTCGAGGCCGAAGGTGTTCTCACCAAAGATGCGTTCGATGTTCATCGGCTCGAAAGCGGATTTCGATGACCCGTTGAACTTGGTGGCGGCGAGAAGGCTGTACTGCGTCTGCACGTTGCTGTTCATCGTAGGATGTGGTTGGAGCCGTGAAAATAGGCGTCAGGTGCCGCCGTGGAGGGTAACCGGCTCGACGGGAACGGTGAGTGATTCCTTGAATGTGCTCAGCACGATGCTCGTGGATGTGCCGCTCACGCCGGGTAGCGCCTGAACCTGCGAAAGCAGCTTCTCGAGGGACGTGGTGTCGCGGGTGCGAATCTTCAGGATGTGCGAGCCCTCCCCCGTGATCGAATGGGCCTCCAGCACTTCAGGCAGCGACATTGCCTGCGCGACGAAATCACCGTAATGATCTGACCGCTCGATCGATACGCGGATGAAGGCCGTGATGTCGAAGCGGAGGCGTTTCGCGTCGACCACGGCACAATATCCCGTGATCACGCCACGCTCTTCCAGCTTTCTCATGCGATCGCTGACGGAGGGGATGGACATCCCCACGTCTTCTGCAATCTCGCTGCGCTTCATCCGACCGCTGCCTTGCAGCAGTTGAAGGATGCGCACGTCAATGTCATCAACCCGCTCCATGCACGAATGAGGTAATGGTGAGCACTTCAAGAACGGTGCAATTATACTACAGGAAGTAAGGCTGTGTCAACAGCAAGCCTTAATTATTAAGAGGCCAACACCAAAAATACCGGATCATCGCTGGCTCGCGTCCTATCTGCCTCAATATGTAAGCGCTTTCAATGATTGGAGTAGAACATCCGTGGTTTATTACTACGCCGGCACCTTAACCGAATCCGCTTTCGAAACCTCGGAGGTCAGGATGTCTCCAAAGTCTGAGGAAGCTACTCTCCGTAGAGCCCCTGGTAAATCGCGCGGTTGCGCCTCAGGATCTTGACATAGTCGCGCGTCTCTCGGAAGGGGATTCGCTCGGTGAAGAGCTCATCATTGCCGTACTCGGAATAATGCTGCCAGCGAGCGACGCGGTGGCTTCCTGCATTATAGGCCGAGAATACCGCCGGCAGCGAACTGTCGTAATTCTCCCAGTGCTGCGCCACATAGCGCGTACCGAGGTGCACGTTAATCTCGGGATGATACAGAAGCTCGGGATCCCATCCATCGATCTGCGCCGCTTCGGCGAGCCCGCGCCCGGTTCGGGGCATGATCTGCATGAGTCCCCGCGCGCCGACGTGTGACGTGATGCGCGCTTCGAACATGGATTCCTGCCGGATGAGCGCGGCCGCGACGAATGGATCGACGCCGCGATCCTGAGCTTCTTCCACAATCAGTGTGCGATATGGGAAGGGATACATGATGCGCATGAGGCGGAGATTGGATGGGGATGCTCCGCCCAGCCGTAGTCCGATCCGGATGGCGCGCTGACTGTATCCACGGGCGGCCAGCGCCTCGGCGAGTGCGTAGAGCGTGCCGCGGTCACTCCCCGCCGAACCCACGATCCGGTCGACTTCCTGCGATGCCAGCTCCGGGAAGCCCGCCTCTCGCAGCAGATCCAGGCCGTTCATCCACCGTTCGACGCGCTCGGCCGCAGCCGCGTCGGTCGTCGGTGATGCACTCATCGGCATCGGCCAGAACGGGACGTCCAGCCGCTGCGCCGCGAGCAGTGCATAATAAGAGTCGCGCTCTCGCGACATCACGGCGCGGTACAACTCCGCCGCCGCAGTTCCGTTGCCTGCCGCCTCACGTGCGCGCGCCGACCAGTAAGTGGCCTGCAACGCATTGGGTCCGTTGGGATAGCGCCGGCGATAATCATCCCAGTAACGCTGAGCCTCGGCATAGTCGCCACGGTCAAACGCGATGCCGGCCATGCGCATCATCGCCATGCCCATCTCCGAGCGGCCGGGGTACTGGGAGATCACCTGCCGATAGATTTCCTCGGCGCGCTCAGTATCCCCATGAGCATGTCGGGCGTCCGCAGCCAGGTATAAGTTGATGGCGCCGGTGCCTGAGCCCGCATGCTCCCGCGCGATGGCCAGGTAGCCGCGCTCCGATTCATCGACGCGGCCGAGGTGTTCATTTGTTCGAGCAAGCAAACGTCTCGCCGCAAGCTGGTTCATCACCGGTTGGAGGACGGCTTCGACTTCATCGTAGCGTTCGGCGTAGAACAGCGCATTCGCCAGCTCGAGCGTGACCTCCTGCCGCACCTGCGACGTGCCCGCGTTCGACGCCAACCAGCGCTCGAATCCATCGACCGCCTCTTCGTGCATGCCCATCGCCCGGCGCACACGTGCCACGGACAGATGGTCCTGCGCCGTCATCTCCCCCTCGGCCAACAACGCATCGGCCGCAGCCTGCGCCCAGATACTGCCGGCACCCAGGCTGATGGCATGTCGCAGCGCAATACGTGCGTCTCGCTCGTCGCCCATGGCTCGAGCCGCCTCGGCTGCCCGCACGCTGAACTCAGACTGCGTAGTGTTCGTGTTTGCCCACGAGCGGCCTTCGTTCGCGATACGCCGCGCCGCGGCCGCATCGCCTGCATTCAGCGCCGCCGTAATCCGCGCGCGGTAAGCGAGGAGTCCGAGAAAGCCGCTGTTATAATCCCGCACAATGCGGTCGACGGCCTGAACCTCGCCTACTTCAGCCAGTGCATCAGCGCGAAGGAAATCAAACCACTGCGCGGCGCCGCCCGCATGTACGGCCACACGGTCGAGCGTACGCGCGGCCTCGTCGGTATCGCCGGTCTTCAGACGGGCGAGTCCCAGCCTGAGCTCGGCGGCTGCCCGCTCGTCCTCATAAACGGCGGCCGCTCCCGCCAGGTCGAGGAACCGCTGATATGCACCCACCGCGCCGTCTGCATCGCCGGTTTCATCTAGCGCCCGCCCGAGCAAATACAGTCCGATGCCGTCGTCGTGAATCTCAAGCGAGGCCACCGGCTCGAGCAGATCCCGCGCCTCCTGCCACGCACCCCATCCGCCTTCGGCCCGTGCCGCAAGCACGCGGTCGGCATCCGATACGCTGTCGACCGATGCGATGTACCGCCTCATGCTCAGTGCCGCGCGCCACGGCCGGTCAGTCGCCAGAAAGCCTTCGGCCTGCAGCGGCAAATCGCTGATCTCGGCGTCGGGCAGGGCGTCCACAAAATCGCCTGCGATCTCATCGGGTTGAAGCGCGTCGACATCGCCGCCGCACGACGCAAAGCAGATGATCGTCAAGAGAATCGGTAGAAATCTGCGGCGCGGGACAGTAGTGGTCGGCATAGAGATGAAGTCTTAAAAAATGAGCACGCCGGATATGCATGGTAACAGGATGCGGTTTCTCACCAGACAGCACGTTGCCGAACCGTCGACTGTATGCAGCGCCCGGATTTGCGTGGCGGCGGGAAATGTGGTCCTGGGCACCAATTCATCCTCACCAACCGTTCCACGTATTCAGCCGGCCGGTCAGAAGCACCGCGCGGGCCTTCCCGCCCGTAATTTTCGGCAGGTCGGCTGAACCGACGTCGAAGGATTTCCGTATCTTGCGCTTTGAACCCGATTGAAACAGTTTCACCGAGCGACATGCCCTCTGCCTACATCCATCCCATAACATACATCACCGCTACCGTGCTGACCTTCTTCCTGGTCGGATGTGGGGCGCCGGCGGAGGCTCAGCGGGCACAGCAAGGCGCGTATGAAGCCTTCCATCTGTCGGAGGTCCGGTTGCTCGACGGTCCGTTCAAGCACGCGCAGGACACAAACCTCGAGTATCTTCTCGAACTCGATCCCGATCGTTTGCTCGCGCCGTATCTGCGCGAGGCCGGGCTCGAACCGCGGGCCGAGAGCTACGGCAACTGGGAGAATACCGGCTTGGACGGACACATCGGCGGTCATTACCTCTCGGCGCTCGCTATGATGTACGCCTCGACGGGCCACGCCGAGATCCACCGGCGCCTGACCTATATGATCGATGAGTTAGAGCGGGTGCAGGAAGCGCACGGCGACGGCTATATCGGCGGCGTGCCCGACGGCCGGGCCACCTGGGATGAGATCCGCCGTGGCGATATCCGGGCCGACCTCTTCTCGCTCAACGGGAAGTGGGTGCCGTGGTACAACGTGCACAAAGTTTATGCGGGATTGAGGGATGCGTACACAATTGGCGGCAACGAGAAAGCCCTCGACCTGCTCGTCGGATTGACGGATTGGGCGGTGGAGCTCGTATCGGGATTGAGCGACGAGCAGATTCAGTCGATGCTGCGCTCCGAGCACGGCGGCATGAACGAGGTCTTTGCGGATGCGGCCGAGTTGACCGGCGATGAGCGCTATCTGCATCTTGCTCGGCAGTTCTCGCACGAACTGATACTCGAGCCACTCCTCAATGAAGAGGATCAACTGACGGGCCTCCACGCCAACACGCAGATCCCGAAGGCCATCGGATACAAACGCATTGCCGATGTTTCGGGTGGCGCAGATGCGGAATGGGATGATGCGGCGGCTTTTTTCTGGGATACGGTTGTTAACCGGCGCTCGATTGCGATTGGCGGTAACAGCGTCCGCGAGCACTTCCACCCCGCCGACGATTATTCGGCGATGGTGGAGGATGCCGAAGGGCCGGAGACATGCAATACGTACAACATGCTGCGGCTGGCGCAAATGCTATACGCCACACGTGGCGGCACGCAGTATCTCGATTACAACGAGCGCGCGCTGTTCAACCACATTCTCTCGACACAGCATCCCGAGCACGGCGGCCTCGTCTATTTCACATCGATGCGGCCGGGGCATTTTCGCATGTACTCGCAGCCCGAGCATGCGATGTGGTGCTGCGTGGGATCGGGCATCGAGAATCACTCCAAATACGGCGAGTTCATCTACAACCACCGCGGCGATGAGTTGTACGTCAACCTTTTCGTGGCGTCCCGCCTTAACTGGAGCGACAAAGACGTTGTGATCGAGCAGACGACGGCGTTTCCTGCCGAGGAGGCCACAACGATCCGTGTAATTTCGGGTGGGGAGTTCGGACTCAACCTCCGCGTGCCGTCGTGGATCGACGGTGCGTCCCGCGTGGCGGTCAACGGCGAGGAGGTATCACCCGAGCAGGCGGACGGCTTCATCCGCATCCATCGGGACTGGGCCGAGGGCGATGTCGTCTCCTATACGCTGCCGATGCAAACGCATCTCGAGCAACTGCCGGACGGATCGAACTACTACGCGGTGCTGCATGGCCCGATTGTACTGGCGTCAAAGATTGACCCCTTCCCGGGCGAGCAGCTCAACTTCCTCAGTGATGACGGCCGGATGAGCCACATTGCGCACGGACCGATGTGTCCGCCCGAGGCCGCGCCGATGATCCTTGGCGAACCGGAGAGCTTCCTCGCGTCTCTCGAGCCCGTGGATGGCCGGCCGCTGACGTTCCGTGCGGGCGAAGGCGTGGAAGGCTACTCCAATCTCGAACTCATCCCCTTCTATCAACTCCACGATTCGCGGTACGTGGTGTATTGGCCGCAGGGAAGCGCTGAGGATTTACTGGCGCGCGCCGAATCGGAACGTGACCGCCTCGAGCTCGAAGCTCGCACCGTCGACTACGTTTCTCCCGGCCAGCAGCAGCCGGAGTCTGATCACTTCTTTGCCGGAGAGCGTACCGAGGCGGGAATTTATCGCGGGCGCCACTGGCGGCATGCCGAAGGCTGGTTCTCATATCAGCTTCGGGATCCACAGGGCGAGGCATCTATCCTGCGCATCGAGCTGACGGGGGAAGACGCCGGCCGCACGTTCGACATCCTCATAAACGGCGAGCTGCTGGAAACGCTAACGCTCGAGGAGCGCAACTGGGGACTCTACACGCTCGACTTTGAACTACCGCAGGAGATGATCGAGAGCGCCGACGGCGTCTACGAAGTGCGGTTTGAGGCAGCCCCGGGCTCGATTGCCGGAGGTCTCTTCGACGTACGTTTGCTCAGGGAGTAGGAACGCAGACAGGCGTGCGGCGCGGTGCGTCAAGCGGCTTCTGCGGTCGCCTGACTGCAGGGAAGTGTGATGGAGAAGACGGTGCCTTCGCCTGGACGGCTGTCGACGGAGATACTTCCGTTGTGGCGCTCGACGATGCGTTTGCAGATGGCGAGCCCGAGGCCCGATCCTTCGAACCGGCCGTGGCCGTGTAACCGGTGAAATGGCGCGAAGATGTGCGCTCCGTACTTTTCGTCAAAGCCGATCCCATTGTCGGCTACCTTGACCTGGCATACCGATCGGCCGTCGGCATCCCTTACTTCTTCGCAACTGATCCGGACCACCGGCGGCACCCCCAGACGGTGGAATTTGAGCGAGTTGCCGATCAGGTTCTGGAAAAGCTGACTCATCTGCGTGGGGTCGGCCTGGAGAGCGGGAAGATCGGACCACTCGATACGGCCGTCCGTATCGCGAAGCCGGATCTGAAGGTCGCCCCTGACGTCGCTCATGACATCATTCAAATCGACCATCTTCCATACCTGAGAGCGGCCGTCGATCCGAGAATACGTCAGCAGTTCGTCGACGAGGTTGGACATCCGGCCCACGGCGTCGGTAATGCGCTCGAGAAACATGTTTCCCTCACCGTCGAGTGCATCGCCGTATTCGTCCATCAGCAAGCCGGAGAACGATGCGATCTTGCGCAGCGGCTCCTGAAGATCGTGGCTGGCCACCCGGGCAAACTCTTCGAGCTCTCTGTTCTTCATCCCGAGCTCTGAGTTGGCCTCAGCAAGCTGCCGCTGACTCTCTCGCAGTTCTTCTTCTTGTTCGCGCCTGTCGGTTAGATCCCGCGTGACTTTTGTAAATCCGAGCAGCGTCTTATCGTCGTCATACAGCGCGGTGATAACCACGTTGGCCCAGAAGCGCGAGCCGTCTTTCCGGAGCCGCCATCCTTCGTCCTCGAAACGTCCGTCGGCCCGTGCCACCTTAAGCTCGTATGCGGGCCAATCGCGCTCCAGCGCACTACGTGGATAGAAAATAGAGAAGTGCTTCCCGATGATTTCCTCAGAGGAGTAACCCTTAATCGCAGCCGCGCCCTTATTCCAGTTTACGATGTTTCCGTTGGGATCAAGCAGGAAAATGCCATAATCCGTGACCGAATCAATCATAAGCCGGAAGGCCCGGGCCATCCGTTGCTCCGGTAAATCTATAGCGTCCACCTCGCGCTGTTGATAAGGGAAAGAATCATGACGACGGGTCCCTTTCGGGCCCCGCGACGAGCTGGGATAACGTTGATCCAATTTCATCGACCGCGCAAACTATGCTCTAATAAATGGTTGTTCAACCAATTATTGCAGCTGTTACAAATCAGGTACGTAGCACCGACATGCGTCATATGAGCCTGTATCGCCACATAGGCCCGTTACTGAATGAAGAGAGCCCGGTGTCCGAGCTGATTTTCGTGATCGTTGCAAATATTGAACATGTTCAAAACGCTGTCGGTAATTAAATGCGAACGGATGAGCGACCGTCTCGCGTTGATGTGGTTCAACAGGACTTTCAGCTTGCTCATCAAATTTGCTCGTTCAACTATGAATTTGGCCTCTCGGGACAGAGAACCAACTCCCCAACGCAGCGACTTTTAAGATGATGCGGACACGAGCGGCGGAGAATCCACCGATCTCGTAACGTTGCCACTCCCTTATCAGACAACGACTTACAGCGATGAAAACCCGCGGGAACGAACAGCTTTGGCAGAGCAATCCGGCTTTTCGCCGCCGGGCCGGTTGCACGAATTCCGATCCATGAAGCATGCCTGACCGGCTACCAGCTGATTCGTTCGTTGAGCTTCGCCTGGGATGCACACGAGCTTGACGGTATCACAGCGGTGAGGCGTTTATAATAGCCGCCTTAAAATCAGACGTAATCGCCGCGCTACATCCTTCTTCCGCACCGTGATGCTCACTATTCAGACGCTGAACAAGATTTCCGTTGAGGGCCTCAACCTGTTTCCTCGCGATCAGTACGAAATCGCCACGGAGATACCATCGCCCGACGCCATTCTGCTTCGTAGCCAGAATCTACACGGCGTGGATTTGCCGGAGTCGGTCAAGGCAATCGCGCGCGCGGGGGCGGGTGTCAACAACATTCCGGTCGATCTATGTTCGGAGCGTGGCATCGTCGTGTTCAACACGCCGGGTGCGAATGCGAATAGCGTCAAGGAGTTGGTCCTGGCGGGGCTCCTGCTTTCGTCGAGGCGGATTAGCGAAGGGATATCCTGGGTGAGGACGTTGAAGGACGAGGGCGAGAGGGTGCCGGTACTCGTCGAGGGTGAGAAGAAGGCATTCGCCGGGCCGGAGATCGCTGGTAAGACGCTGGGCGTGATTGGCCTTGGCGCTATCGGAGCATCTGTCGCCAACACGGCGCGGGCGCTGGGCATGGACGTCATCGGCCACGACCCATTCATCACGGTGGAGGGCGCGTGGGAGCTATCCAGCGACGTACGGCGCGCCGTCAACCTCACGGCGCTCATCGCCGAGAGCGATTATATCACCTTGCACACTCCGCTGACCGACGACACGCGAGGTCTGATCGACGACCGGCTGATTTCGCACATGAAGCCCGGGGCACGCATCCTGAACTTTGCCCGTAAGGAGCTGGTCGATCACGAAGCCCTGTTTCGCGCATTCGCATCGGGTCAGGTAGCCGCGTACGTCACGGACTTCCCCACGGCGGATCTGCTGGCATACGATCAGGTGATCCCCGTACCTCACCTCGGCGCATCGACGCCCGAAGCCGAGGCGAACTGTGCGGTCATGGCTGTCAGGCAACTGCGGGCATTCCTGGAAGACGGTAACATCGTGAACTCCGTCAACTTCCCGACCTGTCAACTGCCGCGATCAGCCGGACGCCGCCGTCTCGTTATCACCAACCGCAACATCCCCAAGATGGTCGGCCGCATTACCACAATCCTTGCTGACGGCGGTGTGAACATTGCCGACATGATCAACAAGGGGCGTGGCGAGCTTGCCTACAACATCATCGATCTCGACTCCGCGATCGATGCGAGCGTCATCAGCCGGCTCGAGGCCGTCGAAGGCGTCATCAATGTTCGCTACCTGAACTGATCACGCGATCGGGCGCCTCGCAGAGAACCTCGAGCTTATACCGGCTGCGACAATAAAATCTGCAGCCGCGGCTCCAGGCTGGAACGGGTCACGAGGCCGAGCACACGCTCACGCACGACGCCCCCGCGGTCGACGATGTAGGTCGTCGGCAGGGCGTAGATACCGCCGAAATGATCTCCAATCGGACCTTCGTCGATCACGAGCGGATAGTTGATCTGCATCTCTTCGGCAAAGGGACGGACCACGTCGAACCCGCCTTCGTCGGTCGAAACGCCGAGAATCGTGAGGCCTTCCGATCCGTACTCCTCCTGTAGTTCAATGAGTTCGGGGATCTCGAATCGGCAGGGGCTACACCACGTTGCCCAGAAGTTGATGACCACGACCTCGCCGATATGATCGGCCATTCTGAACGTGCCGCCTTCCATGAGGTCGAGCTCGAAATCAGGCACTTCGAATGCCTCAAAGTCGGAAGCAAAAGACGTTGAGGGAGGCAGCGCGTCCTCGGCCGGCGCGGTTGGTGCGCCTTTCTGATTCTGTGGTGCAGGCTCTTCGGCGCTGCTGCACGCGGACGACGCGACGAGCAACAAAGCAAAAAGCAAAGTCGGTATGATACGGATGTGCATGTCGGCGCGGGAAGTGTTCACGTGGTGCCTGTAACTGAAGTCGATGCTGACGAGCGGGTAGCCAGGCTTCCCCCGGCGAGTGCGCCGACCAGAACCGCTGCACTTATGAGGAGCGGATACACGGCCGGCTCATTCGCCGCCGGACCCCGAAGGAGGTCGGGAAGCGTGAGTAGAAAAATAAGCGCCGCGAAGCTTAGGGCGTGCAACATCGGCTTGCTGGGTGCGACGCTTGCCGTCAGCATGCCTCCACCGAATGCGGCCATGCCTACGAGGACAACGTGAGCGACGATGCGCCCCATCGAAGGTCCGCCGGGAGGAACGGGAAATATCGTGTCCAAGCCCCAGATGACGACGACGAAGAGCACCATATAGAGGCCGAGACCGGCCAGAACGGAGAGGAAGCCTTTCAGCATGTTCAATCTGGCAAATGGGAATCGTGCTACGCGTCACCAGCCCAAAACGAATCCGGCCTCGGGCGCCAATCTCTGCGTATTCCTCGCAAGATCGGCGTTCCTCGACGCTCCTTCGGTACATGCTTCGCCATACAGACGTTTCGGCCGAGACGTGATAATACAACGAAGGGAGCTCCTCTTAGCGAGAAGCTCCCTTACCTCAAGGCCAATCCCGAGTGGCACCCGGCTATCTGCTGCGCAGGGCCCCACAGGCGATTAATTCCGCAGGATGAGCAGGTCGTAAAGATCCTTATCCCGATCGACTTTCGTTGCTTCGATCTTGAATTCGTCCTGCAAGTGCTCGCGCACGCGCATGCGAATGCCCGTCACTTCAGAGTACGTGATCTGTTCGATGATCAGTGCTTTACCACTGCCGAGTTTATCGGCGGCTTCCAGAACACGATCATATTTGGAGCCTCGTCCACGCTTACGGTTGAATAGACGGCGTGCCTCCTGGGCGTCGAGTTCTTTGAGTGTGAAATCACTCGTCGTGCTACGTCTTCTTTTTGCCATGTCAGTCGGTGATTCAAATTTGTCGGGTTGATGCGCGGAAGTTAAAGAATATGCTATAGAATAATCCTCGTCTCTCTGGTAACATCCGAAAATATTGACCTGATATTGATTTGTCGTCGGGGTCGGGCGGCATTACAAGGCCACCAGTCGCCACGGATCCAGTTCTACGACATGTTCCAATTATGATCCACTTCACAACAAACATGATCGTAACGAATGGAGGCATTGAACGTCAATCAACGATCGACCCGATCATGTAGATCGCGGTTCTTTAATGAGTGCTGAACAATCATCTTCTCAGTC
>CBFGYX010000016.1:0-14288 GCA_965653075.1 uncultured bacterium | reverse complement strand
TTATATAACAAGATGGAGCCGAGGGAGGCGAGGCCCAGCAGTACCGCGCCAATCAGGTAGGCCACGGCCACGAGCTGCACTCCGTTAATCACACGCAGTTGCTGCTCCCTGTTCTTATATAACAAGATGGAGCCGAGGGAGGCGAGGCCCAGCAGTACCGCGCCAATCATGACGAACGGCGTAAACCAGGCATCGGCCGCGGCCGGACTCCCGTACGGGAGGTCCAGCATGAGAAGCACGAAGAAGCAGAGGGCCGCGAGCAGGAGGTAGAGGGACTGGATGCGCTGAATCATTATCGACGCTAAGCAGACTGTTGAAGTATCTGTGCCACAGGCCGGGGCCAATCACGTTGAGACGAGCGGTATGAAGCGCCGGAGATCGATGTAGATCTGATTCGAGGAGCCCCAACAATGCCGAATGCGGAGCCCACTGAATTACGATGGCCCGTTAATTCGTCAGATGAGCACGAACCCGCTCAATCAAGCGATCGGTGAACTCCTCGGTCGACGCCGTCCCGCCAAGATCGCCCGTAAGGTGCGTCGCCTCATCATACACGTCATATAATCCTTTGTGAATCGCATCCGCCGCATCGAACTCGCTGATGTAACGGAGCATCGCCTCGGCCGATCGAATGAGCGCCGTCGGATTGGCTTTGCCTTGCCCCGCGATATCGGGCGCGCTACCGTGAACGGCTTCGAACACCGCCGAGTCGTCACCGATATTCGACCCCGGCACCACGCCGAGTCCACCGACGAGACCCGCACCTACATCGCTCAAGATATCGCCAAACAGGTTCGTCGTTACGATGCATTCATACTCCTGCGGACGAAGCACGAGTTGCATGCACATGTTGTCGATAATCCGGTCGTTGAACTCAATGTCAGGATACTCATGCGCCATCTCGCTACCGATCTGCAAAAACATCCCCGATGATAGTTTCAGGATGTTGGCCTTGTGGACGAGCGTAACCTTCTTGAAGCCGTGCTTTTTGGCATAGTCGAAACAGAAACGCAGGATGCGTTCTGATCCCTTGCGCGTGACTCGGGCCGTGGAGTCGGCAATCTGCAGGCGCTCGTCGAAGCTCTCGATCCCCGAATAAAGTCCCTCGGTGTTCTCCCGGAAGATAACCAGGTTCACGTCGGTAAAGTGGGGAGACACGCCCGGGAGCGAGACGCATGGGCGGACGTTCGCGTACAGGTCAAGCTTCTGACGGAGCTGCACGTTCACGCTCTTGAACCCGCCACCGACCGGTGTGGTGATCGGGCCTTTCAGCGCGATACCGTTCTTTCTGATGGAGTCGACAACAGAACCCGGCAGGGGCTCGAGACCTTGTTCGATGGCGGCATGACCAACCACTTCTTGCGGCTCCCACTCAACGTCTACCCCTGTTGCTTCAACGACCCGCACCGCTGCAGCGGTAACTTCCGGCCCGATGCCGTCTCCTGGAATCAGCGTGATGGTATGCGCCATGACGATCAGTAATTTCGTTAGTACCCAAGCTTATCAATGTACTAAGCACCCGCGTTGATGGGCCGGAATCGGCGGTGAATTCGCCGAAACGAAAAAGCCCCGCCGGGTATGAAAGCCAGGCGGGGCAGATTCCAGTCGCAAATCGCGCAGCTACGTCAACGTGGCACGAGGCGCTTCGTCGAGTAGTTGATACGCAGTGTCTGACCGTGGCGAAGCTCGTTCTGGACGTCCTGAACGAAGCCCATCTGCGCATCTTCGTCTACACGAAGCGACACGATGAGCCGCGGCTGCTCGAGCAGCTTGCTGTACATGATGTTGCGGATACTGCCGATGTCATCAATGATGGCATCGTCAATCTGCACCGCGGTGTCGCCCAGCCGGTTGCCGTCAAGGCGGCGCGGGCCGATCCATACGTACGAAATCAATCGCTTCTGCTCGATCTTCTCGATCGCCTCAGCCTCAGGCAGCTGCGTCCTCACAAGCATATCCTGCTCGCGGAGCACGGTCGTCACCATGAAGAAGATCAGGAGCATAAAGACGATGTCCGGTAGCGACGCCGTCGGGATTTCCTGATTGAGCTTTGCCGATTTCTTTTTAAAGCGTGCCATTCTATTGACGCCTCTAAAGTCTATGTATCACTTCCAGGATCCGGCTCGGCAATCGAGATACCCGCCTTGAAACGGCCACGGATCTCATTGTCCTCATCGCCGCCGAGTTGGTCGCGATAGGTCCGATAGTTGGAATAACCCATCCGCCGAGCTTCGTTGTCCCAGATTTCGTAGTACCCCATCCACACCTCATCGAGCGTGCGGATGTAGATACTGTACGGTGTCTGCCGCTGGGTTTTGATCGAGACGATCGCCGCTTCGGGACTTTCCGAGTAGTTCGGGTCCTCGCCGAAGTTCGTCACGTGACGAACGACCTCCTGGCGGATCTGATTGAGCGAGGCCGGTCGATCCTCGATCAGCACCTGTCCCTGTGCGTTGACGAGGATGGCGAGCATATTCCGCTCACGCACCGGAGGCGGCTCCTGATCATCCTCGAGCGGCGGCGGCAACGTCATACCGATACCGGTATCAACGTCGATCGTCGTCGTGACGAGGAAGAAAATCAACAACAGGAACGCGATGTCGGCCAGCGAGGAGCTCGGTATATCCGCCGACGGACGCGATCTTCTTTTATCGAGTAATCCGGCCATGTCAATTCAGAGTTTTAACATCTTGTCCGGGTATATCAACCACCCAGAACACTTCGGACGCCGCTGAGGATAACCGCCAGCACACCAACCCCGAACATGACCAGCACGGTCACGATACCGGCATAGCCCCAGTCGCCGATGACGAAGCCGAGGATGGCCAACAGCACGAGCGGGACGACGACCAGCGAGGCCGAGATGGGGCTTACCTTGCCGTGCGCTGCACTACGGATGCCGAAAACGAGCATCGTAAGCAGGGCAAGTCCCATGACCACCAGAACCGCCCAAATCAAAATGTGAACGATGGATTCCATAAGATCAACCTGATGATTTCGGATCTAAAAGAGCTGTCGGAGGCTTATCGGGCCGCCGACGGGCGTAAATACCGTCGACGGCGCTTCGATATTAGCCAACCGTTGTCGTCCCCGGATCCGAAGGTTTGGCGACGGTCTTCTTGGTGGTCGTGCCGGTGGTCTCGACAATCGGCAGACCTGCCTGAAGCAGTACGAGCGAATCGATCAGCTCGATCGAGGCTTCTTCCATCTCAACCACGATGCGGTCGATTTTCGCGACGGCGTAGTTGTAGAAGAACTGAAGCGTGATACCCACGACAAGACCGAAGACCGTGGTCAGAAGGGCAATCATAATACCTTCGGCAACGAGCGTCGGCGAGATGTCGCCGGCAGCAGCGATGGCGTCGAAGGCCACGACCATCCCCCACACCGTCCCAAGGAAGCCGAACATCGGCGCCGTGACGATAAAGAGCGAGAGCCATACGAGGCCTCTTTCGAGGAAGCTCATTTCAATCGAGCCGTAGGAGACAACCGCTTTCTCAACGGCTTCAATGCCGTCGTCGGCGCGCAGAAGTCCGGCCTGGAATACCGAAGCAACCGGGCCACGCGTGTTCGCGCAGACCTCTTCGGCCGCCGAGACACCGCCTTCTTCGAGTGCCTTCTTGACACGGACGATGAACTTACGCGTGTTGATGTCGGCGCGGTTGAGCGTGATAATGCGCTCGAATGAAATGGCAAGGCCCAGGATCATCACAATGAGGACCGGCCACATAAAGCCGCCGCCCTGATTGAAATACCGAACCAACGAATTGACAAAACCACCATCCGCTGCGGCATCCTGTGGCAACATCAGGAGAAGGCTGAAGAGGTCCATGGATAACATCCTCCGGTGAAACAGGTGAAACGGTTAAAGAGAGGTAGAACGCGAGTGCGCCTGGAAAAAGTGCGCCGAAATATAAGCAGGGACTGCCCGACTCGCCACGTGTATTTCTCCTCCCCTCAAACACCCCTTCATAATTGATGTGATGAAGGATGTATCAGCAGCGGAAAGGTGATGGGTTTGACCTGGACGGACGGCCTGCCTTTCTTCGATGTGGTGGAAAAGACAACCGGTACAGCGTAAAGTTGCTGTCACCCACCCGGATGTTAAAGATAACTTCACGCAGACCTACATGGTGGCCAATGTTTCGGCGGACGGCCAGAGCGTCATCGCCTCCTGGAACGTACGGTCAATATCATGAAATACAGGATACCAGGCCGCCCGTCCGTATAACCTGTTGCCCACGTGCGCTTTCAGCAGGACGGAAAGGGTTCTTCGCTCTGCCTGGAGTTCGGCGTGGCTAAAACTCGCCTCGCCCACCGGCCCCACATCGAGCCCGTGGCTCGTCGCGTAGCTCGTGAACTCGGCCATCATCTCGTCATCGACGGCAAAGTCGGCGATGAATGCTCGCGCGTCCGGGAATGCATCGCGCACCTCGTCGCCATGCCGATCCAGCCAGCCGCGGGCAAATTCCTGATCGATGCTCCGCCCGCGAATCACGCGCATGATCGGCGACAGCGTGTCGGGATAGACAAGGTAGTCAGGCAGAATACCGCCGCCGCCAAAGACAACCCGGCCGCCGGCAGTGGAATACTTCAGCGAATCAGGCACTTCGTCGATGAGCGATTCAGCGCTCTGAGCGCGTTCGTTCCGCAGTTGCTCATACTTCTCCTGATAATAATCGTCGCGCAGACCGTCTTCATAGGGCGTCTGAATAAGCCGGCCCGAGGGCGTGTAGAATCTGGAGATGGTCATGCGGAGCGCGCTGCCGTCGTTCATCCCGAACTGCTTCTGAACAAGCCCTTTGCCGAAAGATCGCCGGCCCACGATGAGCGCACGGTCATGATCCTGCAGTGCGCCGGCAACGATCTCGCTCGCTGACGCCGACCGCTCGTTGAGTAGCACGATCACGGGCTGACTCTCGAAACGGCCGTTGGCCCGTGCGATGTTTGCCTGATTGAATTCGGGATGACGGCTGCGCGCGGTGACAATCTCAGCGCCGTTGCCCAGGAATTCGTCGCTGATGCGCACGGCCATATCCATGAAACCACCGGCGTTATCCCGCAGGTCCAGGATCAGGCGCTGCATCCCCTCCGCCATCAGGTCGCCCATCGCATCGACGAATTCATCGTAGGTACTCCGGGCGAAGCGATTCAGGCGGATATAGCCCGTCACATCGTCGACCATATAGGCCGCATCGAGTGTATAGAGAGGTATGCGGTCTCGCGTGATATCGTAGCTGATAGCGTCAGGTCGGCCGGGCCTGGTCACCACAACATTCACGTTGGTGCCCCGCGGACCGCGCAGTGTGCGCTGAACATCGGCCGTCGAAAACCCGATCGCCGATTCCCCATCTACTTCCACGATTCGATCTCCCGACAATAGCCCCGCACGGTCGCTCGGTCCATCCGAAATCACATTAATCACGGTAATGGTATCCTGCCCGGCCTCCGCACCTTCGATCATCTCGAACGAGATTCCGACCCCTTCGAACGAGGCGTTGAAATCCTCGTTGACGCTGCGCATCTGCTCACTCGACAGGTAGATTGAGTGCGGATCGAGATTGCCGAGCATGCCCTTGATCGCATCTTCCGACAACTTGGCCGTGTCGACCTGATCCACATATCGCTCGCTGATGGTCAGAAATGCGGCTTCGAGCTTGCGGAGCGCCTCGAACGCATCGCCGCGGATAATCGTAGCATTCAGCTGCACACCGAGCACAACGCCGGCAATGAGCAGTACACCTGCCATCAGAAACGGGACACGAAACCGCATAGAGCCTTTCACTTGAGAGACGAGGCGCGTTAAACTCGGCGAAGGAGAACGCGTCGGGAGTAAATGGTTGAAAGTAGCGACAGCAAATCGGGTTCCACTTCTCGGCTTCGGAGGTTGGGCTTGAAAGTGTATTTTGCCCGCGTTCGCCGTGAGACTGTTGAATTATCAACATCTCAGACCTAAGAAATAATCGGACAGGCCAATGCAGCGAGTCGGTGCGACTGAGGCGTACTCGTTTACGCCGCACAGAGCGCCGACGGCTCAGCGCGTCGTGCCGACCGACTTTTTCGAATGGTCTACCGAGGGCCGAACATTCGCCTCCGTGCTATCATCGCTGTAAAGGTACAAGGTAAGATCACATCTAATGACCAATAAACGCATTGCCCGCCTTCTCAAGGAAACAGGCTCGCTCATTGAGCTGACGGGAGGTAATGAGTTTCGGGCACGCGCATTTGCTAACGCCGCGCGTACACTCGAGCGCACGCCCGAGCCGGTGGTGGACATCATCGAGCGCGGCGAACTGACCCAGGTGCGCGGCATCGGCCGGGGCCTCGCAGACCAGATTATCGAGCTGGTCGAGACAGGGACCTTCGCATTGCGCGACGAACTGATCGGCTCGATTCCGCCGGGCGTACTCGAGATCCTGCGGCTCAAGGGCATTGGGGCCAAGAAAGCCCGCACGATCTGGAAGGACCTCAACATCACCTCGATCACGGAACTCGAGGAGGCCGCGAACATCGGGCGGGTGGCGGAGCTGCCGGGCTTCGGGCCGAAGTCGCAGGAGAGCGTGCTCAAGGCGATCCACGCATATCACAAGTATTCGTCAGTGCGGCGATATGCGGGCGTCGTCATCGAAGTGACGCCGATCCTGGAGAAGCTGCGCGAGACACCCGGAGTTCTTCGGGCCGAGTTTAGCGGCGATCTGCGCCGGAAGATGGAAACAGTGACATCGGCTGATATTCTCTGCACCGGCGACCCCGAAACCATCGCGCCTGCGCTTGAGGCTGCACTTGACGTTGAAGCCGACATCGAGAATGACGTCATCACGCTGACGAAGAAACTGCCCGACGGACTTTCGCTGAACGTAAAAGCAGTGCCGCCCGCGAAGTTCGGTTCCGTGTGGTGGGAGGACACCGGTTCTGAAGCTCATCTTGCCCGTGTACGAGAGCATTTTGGTGATGTGGATGACGCGGCTGACGAAGATGATGTGTTTGAGCGCTTCGGCATCGCGTTCATCGCTCCCGAACTGCGAGAGGGTGATGACGAGCTTGAGGCTGCCGAGACCGGCACTCTTCCAGACCTACTCGACCTCGATGACTTAAGAGGCAGCATTCACAACCACTCGACTTACAGCGATGGGGCGCACTCGCTTCGCGAAATGGCGGAAGCTGCCCGTGCCATGGGCCTCGAGTATTTTGGAATTGCCGATCACAGCCGCTCACTGGTGATCGCGAACGGATTGTCGATTGAGCGTGTGGAGGAACAGCACGAGGAGATCAAGGCGCTCAACGCGGAATTTGCCGACGGCGGATCGGCGTTCCGGATTTTCGCCGGCATCGAGAGTGACATTCTGATCGATGGCGCGCTCGATTATCCGGACGAAGTGCTGGCCTCGTTTGACTACGTCGTCGCCAGCGTCCACTCCGGCTTCAACATGACGAAGGAGGAAGCCACGGCGCGGATCATCACAGCGGTTGAGAATCCGTACACGTCCGTCCTCGGCCACATGACCGGCAGGCTGCTCCTCACGCGCGACGGCTATCCGGTGGATCATCTCCGTATCATCGAAGCATGCGCGGCGAACAACGTCTCCATCGAACTGAACGCGAATCCGCACCGGCTCGACATGGATTGGCGCTGGATACGCGAAGCGACAGAGCGCGGCGTCCTGATCAGTATCAATCCGGACGCCCACTCGATCGACGAACTGCACAACGTCAGATGGGGCGTGGCCGCCGCCCGCAAAGGGTGGCTGACGGCCGATCAATGCCTCAATGCGATGGACATCAACCGCTTTAGCGCGTGGCTTGCTAGCCGACGCGGCGCCTGATCTCACTCGACAAACCGAATCACGTGCGCCGCTTCATTTCTTATATCATTCTGGCAGCCATCCTCGCCGTGACGGCTGCGGCTGTGTTTATGTACCTGTCGTATGGTACGGAGCGCGCGGTGCCGGCGGAGGTTCGGTCGCTGCCGGTCACGGCGGAGACGACGATCCGCTGGCACGACAATTACACGGTGATCGAAGCGCCGGATGAGCCGTCGACATACGCCGCGCTCGGGTACGCCCATGCGACGACGCAGCCGTGGTTGATGGCGCTAATGCGGCAGACCGGCCGCGGTCAGCTTGCCGCGTGGTACGGGTCCGAGCTTGCGACGATCGACACGCTCTCCCTCCAGCTTGGCCTGGCGGAGTCGGCACGTGCGGCCTTTCTTGCGCTGCCGGACGAGGAGCGGCGGCCGATTGAGGCTTATGCTGCGGGCGTCAACCATGCGTTCTCAAGGCGGGATATCCGGTTGCAAGACGAATTCACGCTGCTCGGCGTCACGCCGGATCGGTGGGAGCCCTGGCACAGCCTCGTCATCGAGCGCCTATTCGCGTTGTTGGCGGTTCAGGTGCAGTCGGACACGCTTTCGCCGGGTGTGGCACCCGAGCTCGATGACTTTCATCGTCGGACCAGAGCCTTGAAGCGATTTCTCGGGATCCATGATCTCGACCATAGCGCCGCGTGGCACGTGACGGGCGATTCACCGACCACATGGGTGAGACTGGTTTACGGTTCATCGGTCGTGCCGGTAGTCACCGAGCATAGAATTGAACGGCCTGAAGGCAGCCTCAGCGTCGCCGCCTTGATCGGAACGCCCTTCGCGTTCGTAGCGAAGACGCCCGATCGAGTGCAGATTCTGCTGCCGTCGTCATCGGCGCGTGTGACGGCGCTGCAAGCCGGCGCCGACACGCTCCGCACCGTTCACGCACGCTTTGAGGATACCGAAGGCCGCGAGGCGTTGATTGAATCTCGCCGAGGCAACGGTATGCTCTCGCTCGGCCGACAGATCAGGCCCGTGGTGGTCGACTCGGTGGTGGTGCGCGAGCAGGAGTGGGTATTAAACTGGCCAGGCATTGGTGGACGCAGCGACGCCGCCGCGTTTCGCGCAATGCTTCGCTCCGAGCCTGCCTCGTTCAGGCTCTTCGACAACGTCATGCTCAACGGCAGCGCCGAGGGCGCGACGACAACCGGCCCTTCCGATCGCACGGTGTCGGGCGACGGCGCCACACTCGTCGGTCATCCGCGATGGGCGCCACATCTATACGACCGGCTTGTCTCACTCACCTCCGGTCTCGATTCGCTCGGGGCCGCTTCGCTGTTCGACGACGCCGTCAGCACATGGGCGGCCGAAATCGCGCCGCCCCTGATTGAAGACGCCGGCGACAGAATCTCGGTGCCTCCGGCCGTGGCCGAAGCAATGGCGTACCTCCGCAACTGGGATTTTAATTACGATGATGCGTCGATCGCGGCGTCGATCTTCGACCGCTGGCTCATCACGTATTATGAGCAGACGGGGCGCATGCCGGACGCCGCGCCGGATACGCTCTTCGCCGAACGCTTGCGGCGATACGAAACGCTGGAGACCACGGTGAACCGGCTCGAGGAGACGCTCGGTCCCGATCTGGTGCAATGGCGATGGGAGCGCACCGAGCCCGACATCCGGTACGTACCGGGCTTTCCCGGCGTCGCGCCCTTCCCCCGCATCGCCAATCGCCGCTATGCGCCGATCGAGATCACCGGCCGCGGTCATCCGTCTACGTTAGACTTCGGGAAGTCGCCCCTGGACGCCCGCGACGGCGGCTCGGCATCGTGGGAAGCCTGGGCATCATTCACCGGCGACTCCGAACTGCATATCCGCCGACGCCACATCGACGTCTACACCTTCCGTGGACGTTATATGGTGCCCGAACGCGAACCTGATTTCTTCGGGATGGCCGCCGGCGCCGAGCCGACGGCCGTTACCAGGCTCCTTCCCTGAGCTCAACTCTCGTTGGAAGCGCGTCGTTCGTTGATCAGGCTCTGCACGGCAGCAGGATCAGCGAGTGTCGATACGTCGCCGACGTTATCCAGATCGTTAGCAGCGATTCTGCGCAGAATGCGGCGCATGATCTTGCCCGACCGCGTCTTCGGGAGGGCCTCGGCGAAGTGAATCGTATCGGGCTTGGCGATCGGGCCAAGCACGTTCCGAACGTGGTTAACCAGGTCGGCCCGGAGCGCATCCGTGCCATCGACATCACCGGCGAGGGTCACGAATGCATAAATCCCCTGCCCCTTGATATCGTGCGGGAAGCCCACCACGGCCGCTTCAACCACGGCATCGTGTTGCACGAGTGCCGACTCGACCTCGGCCGTACCGATTCGGTGGCCCGATACGTTCAGCACATCATCGACGCGACCCGTGATCCAGTAGTAGCCGTCTTCGTCGCGCCGACAGCCGTCGCCGGTGTAGTAGCGCCCTTCGACCTGGCTGAAGTACGTCTCTTCGAATCGATCGTGGTTCTGATAGACGGTCCGAGCCTGCCCGGGCCAGGAATCGGCGATGACGAGGAAGCCTTCGCCCGCGCCTTCCAGAAGCTCACCCTGAGCATCGACAATCTGCGGGTGCACGCCGAAGAACGGTAGCGACGCCGAGCCCGGCTTCTGAGGGATGATTCCCGGAATGGGCGAGATCATGATTCCACCCGTCTCCGTCTGCCACCACGTGTCTACGACCGGGCACCGCTGCTCACCGACCACATCATGGTACCACATCCAGGCTTCCGGGTTGATCGGCTCACCCACCGAACCGAGCAGCCGGAGCGACTTGCGGCTCGTACGCTCTACGTACTCCTTCCCCGCTCTCATCAACGAGCGAATCGCTGTGGGCGCGGTATACACAATGCTGACCTCATGCCGGTCGACCACCTGCCAGATACGCGACGGATCGGGATAGGTCGGCGTGCCCTCGAAGAAGACTTGCGTGGCACCGTTGAGTAGCGGTCCGTAGACGATGTACGTGTGCCCCGTCACCCAGCCGACGTCGGCAGTGCACCAGTAGACATCGCCCGGGCGATAGTCGAAAATGACTTCATGTGTGAGGCCGGCAAAGACGAGGTAGCCGGCGGTCGTATGGACGACGCCTTTCGGCTTGCCCGTCGATCCCGACGTGTAGAGGATGTACAGCGGATCCTCAGCCGCCATCGGCTCCGGCTCGCACTCATCACTCACATCCTCGGCCACTTCGTGATACCATACGTCGCGGCCCTCGGTCATCTCGACATCCCCGCCGGTATTCCGCACGACGAGAACTTTCTTGACGCCGGGGCAGCGCTCGACGGCGCGATCCGCGTTCGTTTTGAGCGGGACGGTTCGTCCGGCGCGCCGGCCTTCATCGGCGGTAACGACGAATGTCGACTCGCAGTTGGTAATGCGATCGACGAGAGAGTCGGCCGAAAAACCTCCAAAAACCACCGAGTGCACCGCCCCGATACGCGCACATGCCAGCATCGCGACGGCCGCCTCCGGTATCATCGGCAGGTAGATCGTCACGCGGTCGCCTTTCTTAACACCCTGCTCTTTGAGCACATTCGCGAAGCGGCACACGCGTTTATGGAGCTGCCGATAGGTGATGTGCTCGGCGTCGTCGGTGGGTTCATCCGGCTCGAAGATCAGCGCCGTCTGGTCGCCACGTGTATCAAGATGGCGGTCGAGGCAGTTGTATGAGGCGTTGGTGAGCCCGCCGTCGAACCAGCGGATCGAGACCTCGCCCGATTTGAACGACGTCTGTTTGACCGTCTTAAACGGTTTGAACCAGTGGATTCGCTTGGCCTGCTCAGCCCAGAATCCATCCGGATCCTCGATCGACTGGCGGTACATCCGGTCGTAGTCTTCGCGCGAGCGGACGTGCGTGGGCTTGAAATGAGCGGGCGGATCGATGACACGGGCGCCGCCTGAGTAGGCAGCCGTCACCTGAGTATTCTGGGCCATGGTCTGCGTTGATTCCGATTCACGAACGACGCCGCCGATCGCGCACGTCTTCGCTTAACGTTAGCAAATGAGATCCACGAATACCAGATTCAGATGCGCGGCGGTGCAAGCCGTCACAGTAGAATGGCGGGCACCGGGCCCCGGACGGCGTTCATCAGCAGGATCTCATCGGCCGCGCGGATGTCATCAACGCGCAAGGCGGCTTCCTCCACATGATGCTCCCGCGAGAACGCGTCCAACGCCACTCCCGGCAGGCGTCCGCTGCCGAGCCGCGGCGTCAACCACACGTCGCCCCGGCGGATGACCAGCGTGGTGATCGTGCCTTCCGTTGCCTCGCCTTCTTCGTTGAGCAGTAGCGCTTCGTCAAGTCCTTCTGACCGGGCCCACTGCCGGGCTCGGTCAAAGATCTCCCGCCGCGTGGTCTTGTGATAGCGCCACAAGTCACCGCGGCATATACTTTCAGGAAACACGCCCAGCTGAAGCAGGCGCGCAGGCCGGCCTTCGTATGGTGACGTCTCCAGGCGCAGGCTTCCGCCTGGGTCCAGCGTCAGGCGGACCCTCCACTCGCCTTGTTGTGGTAGGGATTGAATGCGTCGGCGCAGGTCGTCTTCGTCCAGCTCGATTCCGAAGTAAGACGCCGACCTACGCAGACGCTTCAGATGGTGATCGATGAGTGGAATGACACCCGCGCTGAGTTTCATGGTCTCGATGAGCGCGTCATCCGCGTCAAACGCGGCCGGCGCAAAAAACGAGGTCTTCAACATCATCTCGTCGAACTCATCGTCGGCACGGCTGTCGGCCACAATGCCACCGCCCGTGCCAAGCCGGCCACGTTCGCGATCGATTTCGATGGTGCGAATCGCCACGTTGAACACGGCGCGCGCGTGTTCGGATGAAGTAGGCGCCGCGTAACCGATCGCGCCGCAGTAAACCCCGCGATGGCCGCTCTCCACGCTGCGGATGATCTGCATCGCGCGGTGCTTCGGCGCACCGGTAATCGAGCCACACGGAAACAGCGCGCCGAAAATATCAGCGTAAGTGGCGTCGCGTCTCAGCTCGCCCCCGATTTCGGACGTCATCTGCCAGACCGTCGGCAACGCCTCAACATCGAACAGTTTATCCGTAACAACTGAGCCCGGCAGGCAAACGACCGACAGATCGTTCCGCAATAAATCGACGATCATCAGATTCTCAGCCCGGGTCTTTGCATCACGCTGCAAGCTTTCCGCAGCCGATTTATCCGCGTCAGGCGCGTGATGCCGTGCCGCCGTGCCTTTCATCGGACGCGTCTGGATACGGTTACCTTCGCGGCGGAAGAAAAGCTCGGGCGAGAACGAAAGCACGTAGCGCCCTCCCGCGTTGATGAACGCTCCGTAAGCAACCGGCTGCCGCTGCCGGAGCGCGGCATATAACCCAACAGGATCGCCGAACCAGTCGAACTCGTGCCCGGCGGTCAGATTCACCTGGTAGACATCACCCTCGCGAATATGGTGTTCGACCCGCGCAAATGCCTTCCGGTAGTCCTCTCTCGACATCGCGGGATCCAATCCGGGCGAGGCCAGACTTCGCCCCCCCTGCAACTGAATGCGCGCCGGCTCCATCGGCGGACGATCGTATATCCACATCTGTACGAGTGGCCGACCGATCTCGGCGGCACCGCCAAGTACAAGCGCCTCGCCTGCTTCGTATGTCAGATAGCCGGCTACGAAGCGCCCGGCGTCTACCTCCTTATCGAGCTGCTCAAGCGCCTGCTTTACCTCGCCGGCAGACCTGGCCACGATCTCCCCCACCGGATCAGTGAACACCAGCGACCGGTTCTCGCGCTCACGCCCGCCGGCGCCGTCGAGGAGTACGGTGCCCGGCCGGTCAAGCACGGCGTCGAGATAGAAGTCGGAGCCCATCGGAGGTATCGGCGTAGGACGGTCGGCCAGACCTACCACCAACGCCATCCACAGATCCGCACAAGATGGGTCCCTCCCACCTCGATGTTGTCCTCGATCACCCGGAATTCGTCGTCATCAACAAACCGGCAGGGATTCCGGTCATTCCGGAGCGCTTCGATACCAGCGGAGACGACCTCCACACACTCGTTAAAGTGCGTTTTGGCGATTCCATGATGGTCGTCCATCGCATCGACCGCGAGACGAGCGGCATCGTGTTATTCGCGCGTTCGGCGGAGGCGCATCGCCATCTAAGCCTGCAGTTTCAGGAGAACAAGGTTCGCAAAACCTATCTCGCACTCGTCGTCGGCGCACCGCTGTGGGACGAACGCACGGTCGATCTACCGCTCCGAGCCGACGGAGACCGCCGCCATCGCACGCTTGTCGACGCCGGCCGCGGGAAACCATCGACCACCGACTACCGCGTGCTGGAGCGTCTCGGACCGTACTCTCTCGTCGAGGCTCACCCGCTCACCGGCCGCACGCACCAGGTCAGCGTCCACCTCGCAGCTATGGGCGCACCAATCGCCGTCGACCCGCTTTACGGTACCGATCATCCCA
>CBFGYX010000015.1:0-14474 GCA_965653075.1 uncultured bacterium | reverse complement strand
CAACATGGGAACCCCGCAGCGGTTCCGGTCGATAAGTACGCGGCCGTTTCTTTGCCGTATAACCGACCGCCGGACTCTCATCCAAGTCAGTTCGGGGCAGCGTATCAACAGGTGCATGAATTACGTCAACTGTTCTATCCGTGTCATTGTCTTGCTGCTTCTGTGGCTCCCGGCGGCGGTCGGTGTTGACGTCACCGCGTCGCCGCTGGAGGACCGGCTGCGGGCGCTGATCTCGGGCAACGGTGTTGAGCGAGGCTTCTGGGGTGTTCACGTAGAGGACTTGTCATCACGGGAAGTTCTGGCCTCGATCGATGCCGATAAGCCGTTCGTGCCCGCCTCCAACCAGAAGCTGCTTACGTCTGCCGCTGCGCTCGAGTATCTCGGCCCCGATCACCGCTTCCGCACCGTTCTGTATATGGATGGGCGGATCGACGGCTCGGTCTTCCGCGGCAGGCTTATCATCCGTGGTTCAGGTGATCCAACATTTGGAAGTCGACAATCGCCGGACCCGGATCCGCTACGCATGTGGGCACAGCGGCTGGCCGAAATGGGCATCACGGAGATCCGCGGCGACATTGTCGGTGACGATAGCCGGTTCGATGGTGAGCCGTACGCCGAAGGATGGGATGTCGAGCACGTCACGAATCAGGCGAGCCGGATTCTCGGCGTATCGGCCGGTGCCCTCGCTTACTACGACAACGTGGTGCAACTCCGCATCCGGTCATCGCAGCCGGGGCGCGAGCCGACCATCATGACCATTCCGACGGATTATCTGGACATCCGCAACGAACTGTTGACGAGTAATCGCGCGCGTGGAATCGCCGTCACACCTCGGCGCATCATCGGGGAAGAGGCGCTGGTTTTATCGGGCAGCGTGCCGCGCTCCTACGAGGGTAGCATCTTCATGCCGGCCGCTAATCCGGCGAGGTTTGCACTCCACAGCTTCGCCACGTTCCTGCGCGGTGCCGGCGTCGAGGTTTCCGGCAAGTTGCTTACTTCGGCTGATCTGAGCGAAGCACCGGATTACGAC
Organism: uncultured bacterium; assembly: GCA_965653075.1. Classification (GTDB taxonomy): domain Bacteria; phylum Bacteroidota; class Rhodothermia; order Rhodothermales; family CAZKDQ01; genus CAZRTY01. Next base: position 13,444 of record CBFGYX010000015.1, on the reverse strand, counting down.
GATCTCGATCCACTTTTCGTTCGCTTCTCGCCGCCGGTTTCTGAGATCATCCGTGAGATCAACAAGGTGAGTAATAACTTCTACGCCGAGCAGGTCTTCCGTGCGCTCACCAACACGGGCTCGGCCGACGCCGCCGGCCGGCGCGTCAGCGCCTACTTTGCGCGAACGGGCGCAAGCAACGGCCTGGTGTCCGTACGTGACGGATCGGGCCTCTCGCGCAAGGATCTCGTGACGCCGAAGGGGTTGGTGGATTTGCTGGCGTATGTTCGGACCCGCCCGTATTACGACGTCTTCGACGCCTCGCTGCCGGCAGGTGGAGAGGCCGAGACGACGCTGCGTTTCCGGATGGGCAATGCCTCCGTGCGCGCCAAGACGGGGTCATTGGAGTATGTTCGGTCGCTCAGCGGTTACGCAACGCTGGCCGACGGACGTGAGGTTGCTTTTTCGATTCTTTCGAATCAGTTCGCCGCGCCTACGTACCGTATTATTCAGACGATCGACGCGATGGTGCATGCCATCAACGCCTATTCCGGTGAACCTGTAGCCGTAGGATAGCAGGCCGTTGAAATATTCCGCATCTCGGCGTTGTCCTTCCTCACCGCTCACTGCGACGTACGATTGTACGCCTCATTCGCGGCTCGTCGGACGCCTTGATCTGCAAAATATTTCTGCCGCCTGTACGGCATGTTTATTTCAACAGGCAGATAGACGTCGGTTAACATCCGTCTTTCGTAGATTCGTGCATCTTCTCCTAACCTCACGCAACTCCGCATGCCTCAGCCGGCACGCCAGCTGATCCTCGGCGCAATAGTTTTCCTCGTCCAGTGGCTCGTGCTGGGGCGCCTTCAAATATTCGGCGCCTATCCGGATATCGTACTGCTCTTCGTGGCATGGCTGGGTATCCGGAACGGACGGCTCTCCGGATCGGCGGGTGGCTTCGTGCTCGGATTCCTGCTCGATGCGGTTTACCAGACGTGGGGCATCCACATGTTCGTCAAGACGCTCGTCGGTTTTCTTGTCGGGCTCTTCCCCGCCAATGAACGCGAGACGCTCCTCATCCAGCCGAGGCAGGCCTTTCTCGGCGCCCTCGTGATTGCGCTCGTCCACAACGGACTCATGGTGATGCTGCTGGCGCTGGGCACGGGTGCGCGTAACACCTTCATGGTGGCGGCGCTCTGGCTTGGGTCTGCGTTTTACACGGCCGTCGTCGGCACGATCGTGTCGCTCTTTACAAGCCGCTGACTACTTTTCGACGAGCGGGCGGAAGACCTCCAGCACGCGCTCGCGATTGGCGTCGGAAATTTCCTCGAGCGGGAGCCGCAGGCCTCCGGAGATGATTCCCGCATCGGCGAGGGCGGCCTTGATGGGGATGGGGTTGGTCTCCCGGAAACACGCACGCATCGCCTCAAGCATTTCGAAGTGCAAGCGACGAGCATCGGCGAGGTTGCCGTCGAGCGCATGCGCGATCATCCGGGTGAAACGCCCGGGCATTGCATTGCTGACGACGGATACAACACCATCGCCCCCGAGTAGCGTGACCGGGAGCGCGAACTCGTCATCTCCCGAGTAGACCGCGAAGCCATCCGGTCGCCCGGCCAGGACGTCCGATATCTGTGCGATGCTGGCCGAAGCCTCTTTGACTCCGACGACTTGCGGGATGTCGGCGGCGATGCGCAGCGTCGTCTCGGCCGTGAAGTTGAAGCTCGTGCGGCCCGGCACATTGTAGAGGATAATCGGTGCATCCGCGGCCGACGCAATCTCCGCCACGTGTCGGTAGAAGCCCGACTGCATCGGCTTGTTGTAATACGGACCGACGACGAGGAGCGCATCCGCACCAGCCGCAACAGCCTGCCTGGAGTACTCGATGCTTGCGCGCGTCGAGTTATTGCCAGTGCCGATGACGACGGGCACGCGGCCCGCCGCCTGCTCGACGGCGACGTCGACGATGTGGCGCCGCTCATCGTCTGAAACGTTCGGGTTCTCTCCGGTCGTACCGAGGACGATGAGCGCATCGATGCCCGCCCCGATCTGGATATCGATCAGCCGGCGCAGCGCTTTCTCATCGACCTTGTCGTCCGGCGTGAATGGCGTGACGAGTGCGGTTCCGGTACCACGAAAAAGCATGCGGGCGTTCATGATGTCGAGGGGATGTTATGTGCGATTGACCCACTGGTCGAGTGCGTCGTCGAGCGAAAAGAAGCCGTGTTGGTCGATCATCCACTCGGCGGCACGGACGGCGCCGAGGGCAAAACCTTCACGCGATTTGGCGCGATGCTCGAAAGTCAGTTCATCGACGTCGCTCTCGAAGCCCACCGTGTGGCGCCCGAAAACGCTGCCGGTGCGTGTGGACGATACGTGGAGCGCCTCTGCGTCGATCCGACCCTGGACGGCATTTGTTTCGAACGTCGACTTTCGATCCAGTCCGTCAACAATCAGATTACCCAGCATGACGGCCGTACCGCTGGGACTGTCGACTTTGTTCGTGTGATGGACTTCATGCACGAACGCATCGAAATGTTCGAGTTCATTCAAGAGCGGGAGGACGGCCTTGACGGCGCGGCTAAGCAGGGCAACCCCGAGCGAAAAGTTAGCGCCATAGAGCACACGACCGCCCCCATCGAGCACGTAGCTGCGTACCTCGTCGAGACGATCGTACCAGCCTGTGGTACCAATGACGGCCGGCACGTTCCAGTCAGTGTATCGCTTGATATGGTCGACGGCCAGGTGGGGCAGCGAGAAGTCGATGATGACCTCGGCCCCGCCGAGATCGTCGACGGAGGCATCCAGCACCGGACGGTGTTCATCGAACTGTACGACGACCTCATGACGGCGTGCCTCGGCGACGGTTTTCACCGCCTGACCCATGCGTCCGGTACCGACGAGAGCGATTTTCATGACAAGTGAGGCTTAACGAGAGATTTCGACGGCCTTCAGAACGTCGGCGACGATGCCTGCGGCGGTCACAGCCGGGCCGGCGCCGGGGCCCTGGACGATCAGCGGCGTCTCGTCGTAGCGCTTGGTCCGATACAAGAACATGCAGTTCGTGCCGGTCAGGTGTGCGAACGGCGAGCCGGCGTCGACCGTACGTACGCGCACGCTTAGCCGGCCATCCTCGATCGTCCCGATGTACTGCAGCCTTCCGCCTTTTTCTGCCGCCTTCGCAACGCGTTTGGCCCAGGCTTCGTCTTCCTGATCAATCAGCTCAAGGTACTCTTCAACAGACACCTCGAGGAAATCGGGTGGAACAAGCGATTCAACCGCGACATCAGCCCGCTCGACCCGCAGCCCCATCTCTCGGCCAAGGATGAGCAGCTTCCGTACAACGTCCTCCCCTTTCAGATCGTCCCGCGGGTCCGGCTCGGTAAAGCCGAGGTGCCGGGCTTCGCGTACGATCTCGGAAAACTTGTGACCAAGACTAAGCTGATTGAAAAGAAATGCGAGGGTGCCTGAGAACACGCCCTCGATGCGAAGAATGGTGTCGCCCGAGCGCAGCAGGTCGCGTAGTGTCGAGATCACGGGCAGGCCTGCCCCGACGGTCGTTTCATAGAGGTAGGGAACCCGGTTGCGGCGGGCCAGCTCGTGAAGCCGATCGTAGAACGCCTGGTCGAGCGTGTTGGAGCGCTTGTTCGGCGTGACGACGGCCACGTGATGGTCGATCAACTCAGGATAGCCGTGAGCGACCTCTGCTGATGCGGTGGCATCGACCACGATCAACCGCTCGAGATGCTTGCCCTTGAGCCGCTCCATGACATCGTCGAGGTCGGTCTCCTCACCGTTAGGCAGCCGTTCGAGCACTTCCGTGAAGCCGATGCCGTCGGGCTCCCACACCATGCGGCGTGAGTTCGCTGCACCGACGAGCTTGAGCCGGATGCCTTGCTCCTTCCTGACGGTCGGCGCGATCTCCTCGAGGATGGATAGCAGCGCCTTGCCCACGACGCCCGTCCCGATCAGAAAGATGTGCGCGACATCAGCGCGCTCGACCCGCAGCCCCATCTCTCGGCCAAGGATGAGCAGCTTCCGCACAACGTCCTCCCCTTTAAGATCGTCTCGCGGGTCCGGCTCGGTAAAGCCGAGGTGCCGGGCTTCGCGTACGATCTCGGAAAACTTGTGACCAAGACTAAGCTGATTGAAAAGAAATGCGAGGGTGCCTGAGAACACGCCCTCGATGCGAAGAATGGTGTCGCCCGAGCGCAGCAGGTCGCGTAGTGTCGAGATCACGGGCAGGCCTGCCCCGACGGTCGTTTCATAGAGGTAGGGAACCCGGTTGCGGCGGGCCAGCTCGTGAAGCCGATCGTAGAACGCCTGGTCGAGCGTGTTGGAGCGCTTGTTCGGCGTGACGACGGCCACGTGATGGTCGATCAACTCAGGATAGCCGTGAGCGACCTCTGCTGATGCGGTGGCATCGACCACGATCAACCGCTCGAGATGCTTGCCCTTGAGCCGCTCCATGACATCGTCGAGGTCGGTCTCCTCACCGTTAGGCAGCCGTTCGAGCACTTCCGTGAAGCCGATGCCGTCGGGCTCCCACACCATGCGGCGTGAGTTCGCTGCACCGACGAGCTTGAGCCGGATGCCTTGCTCCTTCCTGACGGTCGGCGCGATCTCCTCGAGGATGGATAGCAGCGCCTTGCCCACGACGCCCGTCCCGATCAGAAAGATGTGCGCGACGGCGTGTGAGAGGGCGAAGGTCTCATGCAGCGCACGGACGGCCTGCCTGACGTCACGGTCCCAGACGACGGTGGAGATGTTCGTCTCGGATGCTCCTTGCGCGATCGCCAGAATGTTGACGCCGTTCCGGGCGAGTGTCGAGAACATCAGCCCGGCGAGACCGGGCCGCTCCCGCATATTGTCGCCGACAACAGAGAGCACCGCCGCACCGTTTCGCGCATAGACACGGCTGACGTCGCCGCGCGAGAGCTCCCACTGGAACACCTCCTGAACGGCCTGCACCGCTGCTTCGGCATCACGATTCGAGACGACCGCGCACAGACTCTGCTCTGACGACGCCTGCGAAATCATGTAAATGTTGATGCCGCGCGAAGCGAGCGCCCCAAATGCCCGCGCCGAAATGCCCGGCACACCCATCAGTCCGGTTCCTTCCAACATCACGACGGCAACGTTGCGGATCGACGTGACGGCTTTGACGTGGCCGTCGCGCTGCGAGACGTCAGCGGAGATCCGTGTCCCTGAGGACTCCGGCCTCATCGTGTTGCGGATCAGCAGCGGAATCTTCTTGACCTGCAGCGGGCGCATCGTACGCGGATGCAGCACCTTGGCGCCGAAGTAGGCAAGCTCGGCCGCCTCCCGGTATGAGAGCTCGGGAAGCGTGAACGCTTCGGGTACGAGTTGCGGATCGGCCGAGAGAACGCCGTCCACATCCGTCCAGATTACGACCTGCTCGGCGTTAAGTATGCTGCCGATAACGGTTGCCGTGTAGTCGCTGCCCGACCGGCCGAGCGTGGTGATGACCGCGCGCGGCGTTGTGCCGATGAACCCGGTGACGACGCCTACCTCGTCCGGCGAGGCGTCGGCGAATGCTTCGATGACGCGGGGCTTCGACTCCTCAAACAGGACGCCGGCATTGCCGTAGCGCTCATCGGTGATAATGAACTCACGCGCGTCATAGGTGCGCGTGCGATGTCCGTGGGCGCGAAGGGCCGCTGCAAATATCGGCACGGCAGCGCGTTCGCCGATGCTCAGGACGGCATCCCGACTGCGGGGCGTGCATTCCCTCAACAGATAAACGCCGTCGAGCAATTCCTGCAGCTCCCGCCAGACGTCATCGAGCTCAGCCAGCACCGATGAAACTTCCTTGGGCCTGGCCACTGCTGCCAGCAGGTCTTTATGCCGGCTGATGACGTCCTCGACGAGCGTGCCGTGTTTTCCTGAACGAGACAGCGCCTCATCGATCGTCTTGATGAGCTGATCCGTGACGCCACCGAGCGCAGACACCACGATGATGCGTCGACATTCTCGGTCTTTCTCACGGAGAGCAACCGTGATTGCGTTTTCGAAGCGCTCAGGCGTGGAGATCGACGTACCGCCGAGCTTATCGACCAGCACGGGAATGTTAAAATCGTCGCTCAGGGACATTTTGACGCGTTAGATGAAACGGCCGGCCGGTCCGGTGCCGCCAATCGATACAAGCACATGCCGGACACGAAAAACGAGCAGGTCAAAACATGCACGCGGTTGGGGGACGTGCTTCCAGCACACATGCAGCCCCAAGGCTAAACAAGCGGAGCGTGTGAAACTTCGAAGCGTGGTCTAATTTCACACGCCTTACTTAGATCTTTCCGTGGGATGGATCCACCTGCGCGCCGTCGGCCACGCCCGCCCTTCAACGCGTACGAGGCAACGCTGTCGGCCCGCCGCTCGTCTAAGTGATTTCAAGCGGCCGGGTCATCTGCCGCGGCCAATCGGCGGGCGGCGAGATCGTGCTCGATCTTCGTAAGCAGCGACTCGTCGAGCCGGTAGAACGCGAAGGCGATGAGCATGAGTACGGCGACAACCGCGGGAACGATAGAGATCAAAATGCGGATCCCATGCACGGCGCTGTCGGCCTGGCCCATGACCGCCTCGCTTGTGGCAACGTAGCCGAAGGCCGCGAGCAGAAAGCCCGTGAGTGCGCCGCCCACGCCCGAGCCGAACTTCATCGCAACGGTGCCCGCCGAGTAGAAGAGTCCGGTGGCACGCCGGTTTGTCTTCCATTCGGAGTAGTCGGCCGTGTCTGCCAGCATCGCGAAGAAAAGCGTCACCATGGGGCCGGTCGAGAACTCGGTTAGCGTTCCGAAGACGAACATCAGCACGATGTCATCCGGACCAGGGAGGTAGAGCAGCAGCGAGCTGCCGATTCCTATGAATATCGATGCTATCATGAGGGTTCGTTTGCTCATGTAGCGCACGAGAAGTCCGGTTGCTGCGGCGCCTGCCATTGCACCCAGCAGGTTAATCACCATGAAGAGGCCGGCGAGTTCGACGCTGCCCACGTAGTACGTGAAGTAGTACATGATGACGCTGTTCTTGAGCGTCGTGAACGTGACGAAGAGGATGCCGAAGACGAACAGGATCAGCCACGGCACATTCCGCACGAGATCGCCGATGTCGCGGCGGACGGAAGCCTGTTCGGTTCGAACCGGCTGGATGCGCTCGCGGGTAGTGAGGAAGGTGATGATGAACAGCACGACGGCTATCGCGCCGAAGAACGTCATCGATGCCGAGTAGGGGAACGCCGCGTCCTGGCCGAAGAGTCCGTACCAGAAGGGCGTGTTGAAGAACTTCGCCAGTCCGTTCAAAGCGCCATAGTACAGGCTCTCGAATACCGAAAAGACGCCGTCCGCACTTCGCGCCGCCGCCGCTCGAAGCGCTGTAGCGGCGGGATCGCCCACCGCTGCGACCAGCGAAGGCGTGAATCCCTGCAGAAAGAGCCCGCCGAGGAAGGCGAAGAAAAATCGATACGAGGAGATGTTACCGCGTTCGGCAGGGTTCGCGGACATCACACCCATGAGGGAGTTGTACGGCACATTGCTCATCGTGTAGAACAGGATGAGCAGGCTGTACGTGATGTAGGCATAAACGAGGCGACCGGTGGGGCCGAGCTCCGGCGCGCTGAACGTCAACACGCCCATCACGCCGAACGGCACGGCCATCCACAGAATCCATGGCCGGAATTTGCCCCATCTCGTTCGGGTGCGGTCTGCCACGGCGCCCATCGCCAGGTCTGATACGCCGTCCCACACGCGGCAGACGAGTAGCAGCACGCCGACGGCGGCAGCACCGATACCGGCGGCCTCCGTGAGAAAGAACGGCAGGAAGACAATGACGGCGCGCCAAACGAAGTTGGTGGCTGTGTCTCCGAGGGCGTAGCCAATCTTTTCACCAACGCCGAGGCGTCTGTGGGGCGGCGATGCGATAGCCGTTTCTGCGCCTGTGACCGTGGGCTGTGTCATGGGGGAGGGGGATTGTGGATCCGGCGTCAGCCCGAGAGTCCGTTCCGGTGGATGACGTCAGCGTACCATTTCAAGGATGCTTTTGGAATGCGCTCGCGAGTCTCGAAGTCGACATAGACGGCGCCGAAACGCTTCGAGTATCCGTGCGCCCATTCGAAATTGTCCAGCAGCGACCAGAGGAAGTATCCCTTCAGCCGTACGCCGTTATCGATGGCCTGCCGGCACGCCTCGAGGTACGAGGCGAGGTAGTCGATCCGAGCCTGGTCATCGACCGCGCCGTCGACGACCATATCATCCGTGGCGCACCCGTTTTCGGTGATGTAGATGTCGGGCTTGTCGTACCGTGCGTCGATCCATTCGAGCAGTTTACGGCATCCCCATGGCACGATGGCCCACTTCATCGCCGAGAGCTCCCACTCAGGATCCACCGACAAAGCAACGTCCTGATCTTCGGAGATGCCGCCGTTGCCGTACACATCGGCCTGTGCGCCGCCGTCGCGGTGCGCGGCGTACATGGTATTGTAATGGTTGAGGCCAAAGAAATCGCACGAGCCCTGGATACGCGCGCGGTCCTCGTGCGAAAACGTCGGCAGGCGGTCGCCGACGCGCATGCGCATCGACTCGGGATAGTCGCCGCGGTAGAGGGGATCAGCGAACCACCCGAGATAGAACTCGAGTGCACGTTCGGCCGCTTCGAGGTCGGCCGGGCTGTCGGTCGCCGGCTCTCGCCAATCGCAATTGTTGGCCATGCCGATGATGCCGTGCTGATGCGGCTGGTACGTCTCGCGATAGCGCTCGGCTGCAAAGCCGTGCGCGCGTAACAACTGATGCGCCGCCTGATACGGCTCGGAGCGTGACACGCGTCCGGGCGCGAACGTGCCCTGGCCATAGCCAAGCATGGCCGCCACCCACGGCTCGTTGATGGTGATCCAGTGCTTGACGCGGTCGCCGAAGTGCTCGAAACAGATATCCGCGTAATCCCGAAAAAACTCGGGCGTCTTCTCACCCAGCCAGCCGTCGTACTCGAACTGAAGCGCGGCAGGTAGATCCCAGTGGAAAAGCGTAACCCATGGGGTGATGCCGCGGTCGAGCAGTGCGTCGATCAACTCCGAGTAAAAGCGGATGCCGTCTTGATTAACCGCGCCGTAGCCCGCCGGCAGGATGCGCGACCATGAAATCGAAAACCGGTACGCACTGAGCCCTGCATCGGCCATGAGGTCGACATCCTCCCGGAAGCGATGGTAATGATCCGTCGCGATGTCGCCGTTGTCGCCCCCGCTGATTTTTCCGGGCGTATGTGCGAAGACGTCCCATATCGACAGTCCCTTGCCTGCTTCTTTCCATGCCCCCTCAATTTGGTACGCCGACGTGGCCGAGCCCCAGATGAACTCGTCGGGAAACGTCTTCATGTCAATCCGCCAGAAGTAAGTTGATTACGCAGGGAAGGAGCGCCCTTCCCAATCCTCCTACATTAATAAATCAAATTGAATAAATATGCTTCAGGGAGTATGTTTTGTCACGTAAACCTCATGTGCCCGGCAGAAAAGCGCTTTGAGGCTGCTCCTCGCCATAAAATTAGACACTCTTATGCGCCCGGCGATTAACGTACTGCTTCTACTCATCGTCGTGTCGATGCTCACAGAGCCGGTTCAGGCTCAGAAATTCGAGGGCCTCGCGCTGACGCCTCCGATGGGATGGAACAGCTGGAATACGTTTGCCTGCGACATCGACGAGACGTTGATCCGTGAGATGGCCGACGCCATGGTCGACTCGGGCATGCGCGACGCAGGCTACGTTTATCTGAATCTGGATGACTGCTGGCACGGTACACGCGACAGCCTAGGCTTTATCCAGCCCGACCCCGATCGCTTTCCGTCGGGCATGAAGGCTCTGGCCGATTACGTTCATTCGAGGGGCTTGAAGTTCGGCATCTACTCGGATGCCGGGTGGGAGACCTGTGGAGGGCGCCCGGGCAGCCGCGGATACGAATATCAGGATGCGTTGACCTATGCATCGTGGGGCGTTGATTATCTGAAGTATGACTGGTGCGCCACCGAGGGCCTGTCGGCGGTCGGCGCGTATACGACGATGCGCGAAGCGCTGGCATCGGCCGGGCGGCCCATTGTTTTCAGTTTGTGCGAGTGGGGCGACAATCAACCGTGGGAGTGGGCGCAAGACGTGGGCCACCTCTGGCGCACCACCGGAGACATCACGAGTTGCTTCGATTGTGTAGTGGATCACGGCACGTGGAAGAGTTTCGGCGTATTGCAGATTCTCGATATGCAGGAAGGGCTGCGCGCGTATGCCGGCCCCGATCACTGGAATGATCCCGATATGATGGAGGTCGGCAACCTCGACCACGTCCACGAAGACCGGGCTCACTTTACGATGTGGAGCATGCTTGCGGCGCCACTCATCGCCGGCAACGACCTGCGCTCGATGACGCCCGAGACAGTCGAGATACTAACCAACGCCGACGTGATCGCGGTCAACCAGGACCCGCTCGGCGTGCAGGGGTTCAAGTACGCGGTGCGGGACGGCGTGGAGTACTGGTTCAAGCCACTTAGCGATGGAGAATGGGCGATGACGCTGCTGAATCGATCGCTCGAGCCGGTCGACGTGGTGTTCGACTTCGCCTCGGAGGATGTGGTGGATCGGGATTTCGGCCACGAAGCACGTTTCAGCACGGTGACGTACAACATCCGCGATCTCTGGGAGAAGGTCGATCGCGGAACGACGGCTGAGCCTCTGACAGCCACCGTACCAGGGCACGACGTGTTGATGGTGCGGCTAACGGGCCGATGAAGTAATCAGGCGGCGATCGTTGTTGACCACCGTCAATCTCTGCGTCCGAGCGGCTGTAACAAGAGCTGTGGGGCCGGGCGCACGCCCTCGCCGTCCCGGTGCGGGGCCGCGAACCGCGGCGAGGCCTAACCCGGTTTCCCCAAAACAAACAGCTTGTCGTTGAGCCGCCGTGCAACGGGCGACTGATAACATTGCGGTAAGGGCCGGATGCCGGGCGGTGCGTAACTTGCCCGACTCGCAATGAACATTCCCACGAAATGAACATTCCCACGATACGTCCATGCCTCATCACGAAATCGAACGCAAGTACCTGGTCGACAATCTGCCGCCGGAGGTGAGTCAGGCTGCGGGCACGAAGTATCGGCAGGGCTATCTCGTGATTGACGATGAGCGCGCGCTGACGGTCCGTTTGCGGCGTGAGGGGGATGTGTACCGGCTGGCGATCAAGAAGGGGAGAGGGGAGGTGCGGACGGAGGTCGAGCTGCCGATGTCGGCCTCGCAATTCGATGCGCTGTGGAATGAGGCGGAGGCGATATCGCTCGAAAAGACGCGCTATGAGTTGCCGATCGGGGCGTTGAACGCCGAGGTCGATGTATTCGAGGGGCGGCTTGAAGGACTGGTGATGGTGGAGGTGGAGTTTGAGTCGGCCGCCGCAGCACAGGCTTTCTCGCCTCCTGACTGGTTCGGGAAAGATGTGACCGACGACCCGCGGTACCTGAATCAGAACCTCGCCCGGCACGGACGGCCCGTGTAAGAAGGTGTGAGCAAGCGTTGCGGATGTCGAGAGGTTATCCGAAGTTGATCCGCCCACCGATTAGCCCGTAGCTCGATTTGCCCGTGGCCATGTATCGCACCGTCGGAGAGGTGTTTGCCTCGTACCCGCGCCGGTTCAATAAGAGGAAGGCGCGCGGATTGCGGAGCGTGCTCCACCTCGATTTATCTTCGGACGACTCAGGGCGGTGGACGCTGTTCGTGGGCGAGGACGGCGTCGTTGTGCGTGAAGGGCTGCTCGACGAGCCCGAGATTCTGATCGAATGCCGCGGCCGCGACTGGGTTGAGCTGTCGAACGATCGACTTACGGGTATGGAGATGATGATCGCGGGGCAGTTGATGATTAACGGTCCGCTCATCAAGCTGGTGAAGATCCAGAACCTGTTGGAGCCCGAGGTGGTGCGTGGAGACGACGGTTGATCTCAGTGGCGGCACGGGCTACCTGGATGTCGGGTTTAATGGTATCCCGCGCCTCATTGCATGCGGTGTGGTGGAGACGCCGGCCGGGTTGCTGCTGGTGGATCCCGGACCCACGTCGTCGCTCGACGGCTTGCTGAAGGCGCTTGATGCGCGTGGCAACACGTTATCTGATGTTGCGGCCATCCTGTTGACACACATCCACCTGGACCATGCAGGCGCTACGGGCACGCTTGTCGGCCGCAATCGAAACATCCGCGTGTTTGTGCATGGCCGCGGTGCGCGCCACCTGATCGATCCGTCTCGTTTGCTGGCGAGCGCCCGGCGGATTTACGGCGAGCGGTTGGATGAGCTCTGGGGAGAGATCGTCCCCGTCCCGGATGACAACGTGGAAGTCGTTTCCCACGGAGATTTGATCGCCCCCGGCGGCCGTGACATCGACGTTGCTTACACACCCGGCCATGCCGTGCATCACGTATCTTACTTCGATCGGGCGACGTCGACGGCGTTCGTTGGCGACACGCTTGGTCTGCGGGTCGAAGGCGAAAAGACGGTGATCCCGATGACACCACCTCCGGATATCGACCTCGTTTCGTGGCAGACGAGTGTTCAGAAAATTTCGGACTGGTCTCCGAAGCGGCTTGTCCTTACTCATTTCGGACGAGTCGATGAGCCGGCGGCGCACATCGCCAGGTTTACATCTCGGCTCAACGCCTGGAGTGAGCGTGCAAGGGAGTTGTGGCTGGCATCGTCAGACGCTCGTACCGCCGCGGCCTTGTTCGGCGGGGAGCGCCTCGATGAAATCCGTTCCTCAGTCGATCAATCGAATGTGTCGCGCTATGAGACCTTCGGCGATCCTGTCGGCAGCTACTTCGGCCTCGCCCGTCATTTCGATCGGCAGCAGCGCACATAGGTGCACGCCGTGATCTCTTCGGTTTATTCGTAGGCTTATTCTTAGGCCCCGAAGCGTTGCCAATCCCACAGTCAGATAGAGACCCGATGTCATGAGCGATCCGTCCTATGTTTGGCGCCGCAGTGTGGATATTGCCGATTTGAACCGGCTGATGCAGGGTAACATGGGTGAACATCTCGGTATCGAGGTGACGGGCCTCGGGTCCGATTGGATCGAGGCGACGATGCCGGTTGACGACCGGACGCGTCAGCCGATGGGTCTTTTGCATGGCGGCGCCTCGGTGGTGCTTGCCGAGACGCTTGGCAGCGTGGCGGCAAACCTGACGCTTCCGGATTCCAGCTCGGCGGCCGTCGGCCTCGAGATCAACGCCAATCACATCCGCGCCGTGAAGGGCGGGCACGTGGTCGGCCGGACAGAGCCTCTGCATGTTGGCCGGAGCACGCAAGTCTGGCAGACTCACATTCGAGATGATGAAGGCCGCTTGGTGTGCGTTTCTCGGCTTACCGTGGCGATCATCTCCGTGATGTAAGGGAAGGCCCGGCGTGGGGCTCATCCGCATCCTGAGCGCGAAGGCGGGCCTGCACCCTCA
>CBFGYX010000014.1:0-15121 GCA_965653075.1 uncultured bacterium | reverse complement strand
CCTCCGACACCAGGTTTAGGAAACCTGTGCTCTATCCACCTGAGCTACCGGGGCAGGTGCAACATGATAACCAAGTGTACGAAAACTATCACCTCGGACGATCGGGTGGTTTGCCCTCTCAACGCCGTATTAAAAATCCGGATGCGTGGTACGGACCTGTGCGTCCTCGCGGGAAATCCGGAATTCATATAACACAGGGGTTACGCACCGCACAACTTTGTGTCTTATCACGATACCGCCCACGTCTTATACATATGTAGGTGCCTTCTCAACGGCCAACGGGGATAGCCTGATGTCAGCGTTTAAATCAAGGTTTCGCATTCTATCAACAGGATTCCGGTATCCCGAGAGCCGCCTGTTCTATGGCCGCGCCAGTCTCTTCTTCGATCGTATCGAGCTGACAGGTCTGGGTCTGGGCGGGCGACACCTGATGGTGATTGCGCTCGATGATATCCGGGAATTTGAGCCGGCCCAAACCAAGAACAACCCGCTATCGCTGAGACTCAAGAACGATGAAACGATTGAGCTCGTCCTGAACCAGCATACCCTGTGGGAGCAGTATCTAAGTAGTCGTCTCGCCTGGCGTAACCGGCTTGAGAACCCACCCATTTCGTCGCACGAACAGACCTTCGTGCTTGGAGAGACGGCGGGTGTCTCGCAGTCAATGTCTTGACCGCGGACGACCGTCATTTATTATCTTGGCCGGCCGAGCGCCACATTTAGTAAACATTTCGCTTCTCCGTGCCAACAATTCGAGACGTAGCGGACGTTCTTGAGGCCTGGGCTCCCAGGGGGTCCGCCCAATCGTACGACAATGTCGGACTTCAGGTTGGGGATGCCGGTAAGAGCGTCAGCCGGGGTTTGATTGCACTCGACCTGACGCCGCAGGTCATTGAAGAGGCCAAGGACCACGCGGCCGATCTCATTATCACGCATCACCCTGTCATCTTTAATCCGCTCAGTCGCGTCGTCGAAACCGACTCGTTCGAAGCGCTGCCCTATCGGCTGATTCGCTCCGGCATCGCGCATTATGCGATCCACACAAATGCAGATGCCGCACCAGACGGCGTCTCGTTTGCGCTGGCAGAGAAGCTCGGCCTAACGAAGATCCGCTTTCTTGACCGATTCACCGGCGTGCTTCGCAAGGTAGTTGTCTTCGTGCCGGCCGAGCATGCCGATCAGGTGCGTGAGGCCATGGCCGATGCCGGTGCAGGCTGGATCGGCGAGTATACCGCGTGTGGATTCGGCTCCGAAGGTACAGGCTATTTCAAACCCGGCGAGGGTGCCAACCCGTTCATCGGCGATGCGGGAGGCGGCACCGAGCGTGTCGAGGAGGTAAGGCTTGAGATGGAGGTCCCCGAATGGTCGATGCGGGAAGTCGTAAGCGCGATGATCGAGGCGCATCCGTATGAGGAAGTCGCCTACGATGTGTATGAGGTCAAGCAACAACATTCGCGTTCCGGTTTCGGCGCCGTCGGCGAGCTCGCGCAGCCTGTAGACCTACGGGACTTCCTCAAGAATCTCTGCGCTGCGCTCGAGTGCGATGCTCCGCGATACGTGGGCGATCTCGGCCGGACGGTCGAGCGGGTCGCTGTGTGCGGCGGCTCGGGTAGTAGCCTTATTTCCGCCGCTCGGCGCGCCGGCGCCGACGTTTACGTCACAGCCGACGTCACGTATCACAAGTTTTTCGATGTACTGGACGGCCGTGGTGAGCCTCGCATGGCGCTCGTCGATGCCGGCCATTACGAGACCGAGTGGGTAACCGAAGAACTACTCCTCGGTGTACTTCGAAAGAACCTTCCAGAGATCGAGTGGGCGCGTACGTCTCTACGCACTTCGCCGGTTAACACGTTCATTCCTTGAGTCTTCGCGCTAAATCAGCATTGATGAGCGCGGCCGAATGAACATCGTAACATTCGGTGGGTTGGAGATGCTTGCCCGATTGAGAAAATGACCTATTAACAGACGCCGAGATATGGCTACGGTCCAAGAATCAACCATCAGCGCGCAGCTTCGCGCGTTAATACGCCTTCAGCACGTTGACAGCCGCATCGATCAGTTGGAAAAACTGCGCGGCGATCTGCCCGACGAGATCCGCGACCTTGAAGATGAGAAGCTTGGGCTGGAGACGCGTATCGAGAAATTCGATCAGGAGGCGGCCGAACACGAAGTTGCCGTCCGCCGCGCTCAAATCGACACGCAGGAGAGCGAGCAGCTCATCAAGAAATACGAGGAGCAGCAGCTTCAGGTACGTAATAACCGCGAGTACGATGCGCTGACGAAAGAGATAGAAGCGCAGCGTCAGCGGACAGCCGAGGCGCGTGTCCGTATCGAAGAGTTTGAGAGCACGAAAGACGAGCGAGCTGCAGAAGTTGAGGAGGCACGGGCACGCCTGGCGGACCTTGAAGAGGTGCTGAAGCAGAAGCAAGGCGAGCTCAATAATGTCATGAAGGACACCGAGGTCGAACAGAAAGAGCTCGAGGCCTTACGTGACAAAGCTGCCGAGGAGGTCGACGAACGTTATCGGCTGGCGTACAACCGGCTTCGTGAACGCCATCGCGATGGGCGTGCCGTCGTGCCGCTGGAACGCGGCGCAGCCGCCGGTTTTGCGGTACCTCCCCAGCGTCAGATGGAGATCCGCCAGCGCGATCGCATCATCCCCTGCGAGCACACCGGCCGCATCATCGTAGACAGCGACCTCTACGCAGAAACCGTTCAGGAAATGGATGCTGAGTAGTCATTGTCTGCACGTCTGCAGAGCGTGACTTCCCGCATCAATAGATTTAACGCACCGGACGGATCATCGCCTCGCCCTCGCGGGGAGGAAAGTCCGAACACCATAGGGCACCGTGCCCCGAGAACACCGGGGGTTCCGCTTCGGCGGAGACAGCAAGTGCAACAGAGAGTAGACCAGCCGATGATCCTGCAGCGCAGGAAACAGGTGATGGGTGAAAGGGTGGGGTAAGAGCCCACCGGCGCAGCGGGCAACCGCTGCGGCCAGGCAAACCTCATGGGGTGCAAGGTCATGCAGCACGCGCCACCCTACGGGTGGCACTGCCGGCCCGGCAGTTATCGTGCGGGTAGACCGCTAGAGCCCGGCGGCAACGGCGGGCCCAGATAGATGATGATCTCATCGACCCGGTCGTGGCAGCCGGCCGGTCGATCAGACAGAATTCGGCTTATAGGCCGGTGCGAGTTGCCACTATTTGCTGCACAGGATTGGGATTGGTTTTCCTCCCCTTCCACCGGTAAAATAAAAAAAGGGTGACGGCACAAACGCCGCCACCCTTTCTATTAGCCGGAAGTCCGTGCTGTTACTCTTCAACGCCGTCGGGGCTCTGCGGAAGAACCGGAACGTTCGGCGCATCCTGAGGCATGGGCGCGGCCTGCTGCGGCGTAGCTTCACGTGCCCGCTGCTGGATTACACTCTCCTGCTGGGTGCCGCGGTCGATTGTAAAGGGCGTCAGGATGCAGAGGACGATGAACAGCGTCGCTAACGTCCACGTTGCTTTTTCCAGGATATCCGGTGCCTGTCGTGCTCCAAGTATCTGACGCGTGGCACCGCCCGCTGCAATACCCGCAAGGCCTCCGCCCTTCCCGCTCTGAAGCAGGACGGTCAGGATCATCAAAAAGGCCAGAACGGTGATGACGACGATCAGGAAAATAAACATGGGCGCAGAAAATGGAATTGGCGAATCACCCAAGATACGAACGGGACTCCTCTGGTTCTTTAACCATTTTTGAATTAAATCGCCGACTCATTCCGCTCCAGGTGTCGCCTCACCATCTGAAGTCCCGTCGTCGTCTTCATGTCGTACAGCTCGCCGTTGTCCATCATGCGGAACGCCTCTTCTAACGGCATCCGAACCACGTCCAGAAACTCAGCGGTGCCGAGCTCCTGCCGGCCTTCGGTCAGATCCGTCGCCAGGAAAAAGTGGATCACCTCATTGGAGTAACCGATGCACGGAAACGATTCGCCGAGATGGACCAACGTCTCCGCCTTCCACCCGGTCTCTTCCTCGAGTTCTCGCCCGGCGACGGATTCGGCAGCCTCCCCATTCTCATCGAACTTTCCGGCGGGTAGTTCCAGGAATGATCGCCGAGGTGGATAGCGAAACTGCCGCACGAGAATTGTTGTGCCGTCATCGAACAATGGTACAACGGCAGCAGCCCCGGGGTGGTTAACCCATTCACGATGGGACGAGCCGCCATCGGGTAGCCGTACGTCGTCGCGGAAGACTTTGAGCAAATCGCCGTCGTAGACCTGCTCGGACTGTATCGTCTCTTCTGTCAGACTCATGTTGTATTGAATTCGGAATCGTAGAACATACAGGCGGTCACGGCTGCGATTGCTGCGGTCTCAGCACGTAGCCGTCGTGGGCCCAGGCGCACCTGAGCGAATCCGGCTGCCTCGCACGCTCCAATCTCTCCTTCGCTGAAGCCGCCCTCGGGCCCGACCAACATTGTTACTCGACGAGGTTTCTCTCGACGCAACACGCTGAGTAACTCCGGCGAGCCGTCGGCCGATTCATGACACACAACGCGCAGTTCTCCTTCTCCATCAGTCAAGCCCGTTGCCAACAGCTCTGCAATCGAGAGCGGCTCGTGGATATTTGGGAGCCTACTGCGGCCGCTCTGTTTCATTGCCGAGAGCAGGAGATTCTCGGCGCGTTCGATCCGGATGCTTCCCTTCTCCGTGCGGTCGGTGATGAGCGGTATTACCTCTGCTGCGCCCAGCTCAACCGCCTTCTCGAGAAACATCTCATACCGGGATCGCTGCTTTAGGAGCGCCGCTGCGATCGTGACGTGGATGGCGGGCTCACCATCGCCCGGATGACGTTCGACAACGCGGCCTACCGCACGGTCTTTCCCGACATCCCTCAACTCAACTATGTAAGCGCATCCCTGACCGTCTACCACCCGTACGAAGTCTCCGGTTTGATGCCGCAATACCCGCGTCAGATGGTGCGCCTCTTCGGGAGGGAAACTGCAGATATCCCCGCTAAAACGATCCGGCGGGACGAAGAATGAAGTGGTCATCAAACAGACTAAATCCCAAATGCGATACCGGCGTGTATACGCGGCGAAGTCAACCCATCCTGTGGGTTAAAGGCTACGGCGATGGTCATCAGGCTAAAGCCCGTATCAAACTGGCCACCAAAGCCGTACCCGGTTCGCCATAAGGCGAAGCTGTCAAGCGAAGGCGTCACGGGTCGCTCAAGATACGCGCCGTCAAAGAAGATATTGATGTAGGATATCGGGTCGAGACGATAACGTAATTCCACCAGGCCACGCGCCACCGCCCTCACCAGAAACTGGTCCTGGTCGTATCCCCTGAGCGTACGCAGCCCCCCGATATATCGGAGATCCGATCGGTCGAAGTCGTCGCCACGAATGGCCGAGACATCTCCACCGGTCACGATAACGCCTCTCCTGCCGGCCGGTACGTAGAGCCGCCCGCTCGCCGAGAAGCCGTCCACCCGCGCGGATCGATGCTCACGCGTCGTGTCGGCGCCGATAATGCGTGATAGCGACCTTCGGCTCGTTCCGCTTTCCACCACGGCATCAAGTGCATGCCCGCGCGTGGGACTCCTGTTGAAATCGACTCGCCGCGATCGAAATCCGATGCCGAATGAAAAGATATCAGCCTGAGCTACTCGCTGACGGGCGCCCTCGACACGAATTCCGGCGGTGCCCGGTTGGGTTTGTCTCCGAGACAGCGTACCGAAGATCTCGTTACCGGCGTCAAGCCGGAAGCCGAGTTCCAGCGCATACCGCTGTCGGTTGAAGAGGGAGTCTTGTTGGAATCCCTCGAAAGCAACCGCCGCCGAGATGGGCGTGCCCAACACGAACGGATCGGCGAGAAGAGCTTCGACCCGGCTTACCTGTCCCGGCAGCCGATCAAGAGAAATAAATATCGATCGACCGGATCCAAAGGGGTTCTGCAGATCAATCCGTCCACTGCCGATCACGCCCGCACCGTCATCGCCCGGAGAATAGCCGAAGACGAGATCGAAGTTGCCCGGCGGTTCATCCTCAACCGCTATCCGTACGGTCACGCTGTCGGCGGCAAAGAACAGTGCCGGCACTCCCACCTGTCGAAAGTGGCCCGATGCGAGAACTCGCCGGCGGATGCCCTCGGGGTCGAACATGCTCAGTTGCATGCCGCGGCGAATTCCGCTCAGCCGCATTAGATATGACGGTGAGGTGCGATCGCTCCCGATAATCTCCATGCCCCGGACAAACGGCGTCGGCCCGAGATCAACATCCACGACCAAGCGGACGGCGGCCTCTCCCTCCGCAATCTCGGCTGAGCTTATGCCGAGTCGTACCATCGGGTGGCCTGTCGCCGCAAGGCGCGATGCCACCCGCGCGAGTTCGCCTTCAATTCGGTCAACATCAAAGGGATCACCCCGCTCCAGCATCGAATGCCGGTGAAACGCGGCCTTCGACTCGTCCGTGCCTGCAATGGTGATTTCCGAAATCTCGAAGCGTCTCTCCCGCGCCACGTAGGCAACCGCTTCAGCCGCTGATGCGTCTGAGACGACGATAGAATCGATGCGCGCGCTCAGGTATCCCTGCTGCCTCCACTCATCCAGAAACTGCTGAACGGCGGCACTCGGCTCGGAAGGCGACTCCAGTTGATGGCGTTCAATTTCACGATTTCCTTCAACCAGAAGGAGAAGACGGACGGCCGAAGCATCCTGCGCCACGGCGCTCCACGCACTGATGAGTAAAACGCCGAACAGTGCCACACCGGAACGTGCAACAAAGCGGACGAGGCGGGATACAGGCGAATCCACTATCATCAGGGCGGCAGACAACGGGCGGGGAAAAACGTACCAGGATATCCGCCGTTCCTTTTCAGCAACCTTCATTCATGCAGGATCTCCCACCCCTCTCGCGCGACCATCATGATGCTTTCCGGCGTGGTTTAGTTGACTGGTTTCGTGACGTCCGGCGAGATCTTCCCTGGCGCCAAACAAAGGATCCATATCACATCTGGCTGAGCGAAGTCATACTCCAGCAGACGCGCGTCGATCAAGGCTTGCCTTATTACGAGAGGTTCGTCAGCCGCTTCCCAACCGTGGAGGCACTGGCCGACGCTTCGATCGACGACGTGCTGAAGTCGTGGGAAGGCCTCGGTTACTACGCACGCGCCCGCAACCTTCACCGCGCCGCGCGTGTTGTGATGGAAGAACACGGCGGATATCTGCCGAACTCGCGGGAGACATTGCTGAACTTGCCGGGGGTCGGACCTTACACGGCGTCGGCCGTTGCGTCAATAGCTTTCGGCAAGCCGCATGCCGTGGTCGACGGTAACGTGCTTCGTGTCTTCTCTCGTGTGTTCGGCATTGCGCTGGGCCGAAAGTCGACGCGCCTCAAGAAGATCGTCCAGAAACTTGCTGATGAGCTGATTCCCGAATCCGACGCCTCGGATTTCAACGAGGGACTGATGGAGCTCGGTGCGACGACGTGCAAGCCGCGGTCTCCAGCGTGCTTCCGCTGCCCGCTCGCGTCGATTTGTGTTGCCAAGGAGACAAACTCACAAGACATGTACCCTGCAGCCACAGATGCCAGGCCTATCCCCCACTATGATATTGCCGTAGGGATCGTCAGAAAGGATGATCATATTTTGCTTCAGCGACGTCCAGACGATGGCTTGCTCGGCGGTTTATGGGAATTCCCGGGAGGGAAAGTGGAACCGGACGAAACGTGGGAGGAGGCTTGCAGACGGGAGGTGTATGAGGAGACGGGCCTTGATGTTGATGTGGGTGATTTGGTTGGGGAAGTGAAACACGCGTACTCGCATTTCCGAATCACGATGAGGGCGTATGTGTGCCGGGTAGCGGGAGGTACGCTTCATGATGACGACACGCCTCGCGAATGGGCGTCGCGGTCCGCGCTCGACGATTACGCGTTTCCTCGAGCTAACCTGCACATCATCGAACTCTTGAAACCGGGCGCATAGGAAGCCTCCGGCTCTTGTGTATCTTCACCGTCGCGCGACCACTTAAAGAACTCGAGATGGAATTCGATCTTCTATTCCTCCTTCTCATCTTAGCCTTCTATGTCCTTTCGCAGCTCGGGGGGAAGAAGCGAAGGCAGACGCAGCGGCCCGCGCCGAAGTCTCAGCCGAGCCGGACAAGAACGTCCGACTCGTCGACTTCTGCTGAGAATGAGGATCCCGAACTCGAAGACGCCCTGCGCGAGATCCGCGAAGCGCTTGGGTGGCCGAGTCCGGCCGAGCCTGCTAAACCCGCACCGCGTGTGGAACCGGCCGATCATGCTGAAGCCGTCGAGCCTCCGGTCGACCGCAGAGGACGGATTGAGACGACACCGGCTCGTGAAGCAAAGCCTCAACCACGCAGGCGTTCGGAGGCCGCGCCGCGAAAAAATCTCGACCCCGCGGCGGTGTCTGCAGATCCGTACGCCAGGTATACGGGAGTCGGCGGAGCCGCAGAATCCGCCGTCGGCCATCGCAAGTCAGGCATCCCTGAGCTGAAAACGGAGCACAAAAAGAAAGGCACCCACCCGATCCTGAAGCAACTCCAGGAACGAGAGGGCGCCCGCAATGCCATCGTGCTCGCCGAGATACTGAACGAGCCGGCGTGGCGCCGGCAGGGTGTCAGACGTCGCTGAATCCGGGTTCGATCGCGTCCTCAGCCGGGCCTTTTTTGAAGATTGCGGCGCCAATCGCACCTCCAATGGCGCCGAATACGGCTGAAACCACAATACCGATAAGCTGATTGAAGCCAAAGAAGTACGAGCCAAAGCGCACAGGCGCTTCGCTCTGCGCCATCAACTCATTGTATTGTTCGCGCGGTAGATTGTCTCCCATCAGATCAATCATGAGGTTCGTCATGGCCAGATCATGGCGGATTCCCATCTTGATGAGCACGAAGTTCAAGACGAGTGCAACCAGTGCGCCGAGCGCTCCGGCGGACAAACCCATTACCGCCCCGTCGCCGGGCTTAATGGTCAACTGATTGGAATCCGTGTAATGCCAGGTTGCGGCGAGGCCTCCAATAATAACGCCCAGACAGCAGAGACAGTTGATGAGGCTCAGGTAAGAAGTAGACAGCAGGGCTGCCACCCCGGCTCCGAGTAGAATAGATTGTTGCTTTGGGGACATGAGGGGTGCTCGGATGATGAAACTGTTGGGTGATCGGTACCAATAGAATACGGTCGTTTGCCTGTCAGGTGGACCGTGTCTGCCAAGATAGCTACACGATGCACCGCTTCAAATGTTACGACTCAAGCCGAGGGTGAGGTAGCAGCTGTTGATCTCGGGGCCGTGACACCACAGACACCAAGGGTAAAATAGTATCCGGCTGGAAACCCGAATACGAACCCCGTGATGGTGCGAGACGCAGGCGAATTATGCCACAGTCCCACTACCTCGCCGAGCCAGTCGACGCCGGGCACAAGCAGCGCGATCAGAATGATTGGTCCAGCGAATCGCACCAGTTCCTCATTCCATCGAACCAGCAGCGGAAATAGAATCGCAGCCGCCACGATGCCCGCATATATCCCAACGCAACGGTGGCAGACGGCAAGCGTCTGGCCTCCGATCATCATCGTTCGATCAGGAAGCTGGTGGCACAGCGTGCTGAAGGCGCCGCGTATCAGACCCGCAGCAGTTTCGCTGAGAAAAGGAGGCAGGAAAACCGCAATCAACACCGCACCTACCACGCCGGCGGCCAGATAGTATCCCCTCCGGTTGTAGGTCTGGGATGGGCTGTACATCATTCACAAGTTGAAACCAGGGTGAAACTTGCGCTTCATGTGCGGGAATGGAAACCCGATGCGGCTCGGCATGTTCAGCATTAGCACTCTACCAATGAGAGTGCTAAAACGATCATTCGAACTAAGCCTACACATCCATGGCAAGCATCAAGCCGCTCGGCGACCGCGTCGTCGTGAAGCCGGAAGCCGCGGAGGAAAAGACCTCCAGCGGGCTCTACATCCCTGACACTGCTAAGGAGAAGCCTCAGCGTGGAACCGTCGTTGCCGTTGGCCCGGGCCGCGTTGAGAACGGTACGAAGATCGATATGAGCGTTTCGGAAGGCGATACCGTCCTGTATGGCAAGTACGCCGGAACCGAGATCACGATCGAGAACGAGGACTACCTGATCGTTCGCGAAAGCGACATCCTCGGCATCGTGTCGTAATGATCCGTTGCCGACTTCGGAAAACGATCAACTGATTTAAGAAAACCAAACTACTTCAATGGCGAAACAAATTCTATTCGAGTCGCAAGCTCGCACGGCTCTCAAGCGCGGTGTCGATACGCTTGCGAACGCCGTTAAGGTGACCCTCGGCCCGAAAGGCCGCAACGTCATCCTCGAGAAGAAATTCGGTGCACCTACCGTTACGAAAGACGGCGTCTCTGTAGCCAAGGAGATCGAACTCAAAGATAAGCTTGAGAACGTTGGCGCGCAGATGGTGAAAGAGGTCGCTTCGAAAACCTCTGACGTTGCCGGCGACGGAACCACGACCGCCACAGTTCTTGCGCAGGCCATCATCCAGGCCGGTCTGAAGAGCGTAACCGCCGGCGCGAACCCGATGGATCTAAAGCGCGGAATCGACGCGGCCGTCCAGAAGGTCGTGGCTCATCTTCGCGAGCTCAGCCGCGACATCGAAGACAAAAACGAGATCGCACAGGTTGCGAGCATTTCCGCCAACAGCGACACGACGATTGGTGAGCTGATCGCCGATGCGTTCGAGCGCGTGGGTAAAGACGGTGTCATCACGGTCGAAGAGGCTAAGGGTACCGAAACGACGCTCGACGTCGTGGAAGGCATGCAGTTCGACCGCGGCTACCTTTCCCCCTACTTCGTGACCAATCCGGACAGCATGGAGACCGTCCTCGAGGACGCCTACGTGTTGATCCACGACAAGAAGATCAGCACGATGAAGGATCTTCTTCCCGTGCTCGAGAAGATCGCTCAGACGGGTGCTCCCCTGCTCGTGATCGCAGAGGACGTCGAAGGCGAGGCGCTCGCAACGATGGTTGTGAACAAGCTGCGCGGCACGCTGAAAGTTGCGGCCGTCAAGGCACCGGGCTTCGGCGATCGTCGTAAAGCGATGCTCGAGGACATTGCCATCCTCACGGGTGGCACGGTCATCAGCGAAGAGCAGGGCTACCGTCTCGAGAATGCCACGCTCGATTACCTTGGCCGTGCCAAGCGCATCGTCTTGAACAAAGACAACACGACCGTGGTCGACGGTGCGGGCGAAGCCGACCAGATTCAGGCTCGTACGGGTCAGATCAGGCAGCAGATCGAGAACACGACGTCAGACTACGACCGTGAGAAGCTCCAGGAGCGTCTTGCAAAACTGTCTGGGGGTGTCGCCGTGCTGAAGATCGGTGCCGCGACTGAGCCTGAGATGAAGGAGAAGAAAGCTCGCGTCGAAGACGCACTTCATGCCACGCGCGCCGCTATCGAAGAAGGCATCATCGCGGGTGGTGGTGTGGCTTACCTTCGTGCGCTCGACAGCCTCGAGTCGCTCGAAGCCGAGAACGAAGACCAGAAGATCGGTATCCAGATCATCCGCCGGGCGCTCGAAGAGCCGCTGCGTCAGATCGTCTCGAACGCCGGTCTCGAGGGCTCGATCGTCGTTCAGAAAGTCCGCGAGGGCTCGGGCGACTTCGGCTTCAACGCACGCACCGAGGAGTATGGCAACCTGATTCAGCAGGGTGTCATCGATCCGACGAAAGTAACTCGCTCGGCTCTCGAGAATGCTGCTTCAGTTGCCAGCCTTCTCCTTACGACGGAAGCTGTCGTTGCCGATCGCGACGACGAAGGAGATGATGACATGGCCAACGCTGCCGCCGCTATGGGCGGAATGGGTGGCATGGGTGGCGGCATGGGCTTCTAAGCCAGGCTGCACATCCTTACGAAAATGCGGGATCGTCGCTTCGGCGGCGGTCCCGTTTTTCGTTGGGATTCGGGCTGCAGGATGCGAGACCACGTGCGCGTGTCTATTTTCGACCGTGGCGCCCGTAGGTCACGTAAGGATCGACGTCCCACTCGGCCACCAGATCGTTTATGAGGTCTTCCTCGTCATCCAGGAAAACGCCGTCCGCGTTGGCAATCTGGATGAGGTCGTTGAGCGCGGCCGCGCGCTGCTCTTCGGGCATGGCGTCGCGAACATTCCGAATCGATCGCCTGACCTGCTTTTGATCGGGGCCGTGAGCGTACCGGTCCATGGCGTCGCGAAGCACCTCGCGGATAATGTTTTCGCTCACCCCTGGCTGCCACTCCCTTAGTTTTCGCAGCATGACCTGAACCTCATTTCGGCTCAGCTCATTATCGGTGCCGTGCGCCAGGACCAGGTAAATCAGCGCGAGGTCGTGGAGCGCCGACCAATTGGCACTGGACGCGACTGAACCACCATCTGCGGCGAGGTCCCCGGGCGAATCCACACCCCAGAGCTTGGCCAGGTCCTCGATGAATGTGCGTTCCTCCTGCAGGATGATCCCATCAGCGCGAGCTACATCCCTCAGATCCGCGAGCACCATCGACTTCTGTTCAGCGGATAGGCGCGTATTCAGACGCTCAGCGGTTTTCTTGACGATCGAGGCCACAGGCGCGCCGTCGCCCGTCATCCGGTTCAGTGCATCGGCGACGACTGTATGGAACGAACGATTATGAAACAACCGATCTTCAGGCCGGGCTTCCAGACGACGGAGGATCTCCTCGATCCGCATCATTTCCGAATCGCTCAAATAGCCGTCCAGCGTCATCGCAGCCGCGAGACACATGGTGGCGATGTCTTCTCGATCACGATTCGTCATGGCCATTCGTACTCGGCTCAACCGTTCGCAGCCTCAGTGTAAGATGGCTTCCCTCCCCTTTCGTACTCTCCACCTGCAGTGATCCGCCGATAAGTTCGATGAGATGCCGCGACACAGTGAGTCCAAGACCGCTGCCCTGATGGGTGCGCTCGATTCCGGTGCTTTCCTGCGTGAAGGCGTCGAACATCCGTGATTTAAATTCCTCCGACATCCCGATGCCGGTATCGCGGATATGAATAGCGAGCGTGTCCTCCTCCTCCTCCATCCACACATTCACGGAACCCTTGTCGGTAAACTTAACCGCGTTGTCGAGCAGGTTGTTCAGGGTTCGGGTGAGTATCGACCCGTCAGCATACGCGTAGTAGAGCGTCTTGGGCGGGTCAGATTTTAGTTCGATTCCTTTATCCTCGGCAAGTGGGGTCAGCGCGGCGACCACGCTATCCACGATATCGACGATGTTGTGGCGGGCAATGACTGGTTCGAGCGTGTTCGCTTCGATCTGCGCCAGGTCGAGGATGGAGTCCAGCATCAGCAACAAGCGCCGCCCCGACCGCTCGATCAATTCGACGAACCGGCGGTAACCGGATGAGACCCCCTGTCTTAGAATTGACGTGAAGCCGAGGATGACCGTTAGCGGCGTTCGGATTTCGTGCGTCATGTTCGTCAGAAATGCCGAACGCAGAATCGTAACCTGCTCGGCGTTCTGCTTTGCGATCAGCAGTCGCTGCTCCGATGTCTTCCGATCGGTGATATCCACGCACGAGCCGATGTATCCGATGAACGATCCGTCTGGTAGGTGGCGAGGAATGCCTCGGTCGAGCATCCACCGGTACGAACCGTCGAAACGCCGCATCCGATACTCGATGCTGAAGGGCGATCGGGCGTCGAAGTTGCTGGAAAAGACATGACGATAACGCTCGATATCGTCGGGATGAATGCCCTCGAGGTTTCGGAGGCTCTTCTCCTCGTCGAGCGTCCTGCCGGTGAAGTTCAGCCAGCGCTCGTTGAAGTAGGTGATCTGCCCGTCCGTATCGGATATCCAGATCAGAACGGGCGCGCCGTCGGCCATGGCGCGGAAGCGTTCTTCACTTTCCTTCAGCGCAAGCAACGTGCTTTTGTACTGGGTGAGGTCGGTGACCATCATCAGCATACACGGTTCGCCTGTGACATCGATCCGCGCACCGGAAATGAGGAACGTGCGCTTCTCCGAGTCCAGCTCGACGTCGACCTCGACCTCACCTGTGCTGCCGTAATTCGATACGTCCGAACGCATAAGCTCGAACGTCCGGCCTTTCAATACGATGCCCGACTCTGTCAGCGGGCGGCCGATCAACTCATCGCGTTTAGTCCGTGAGAGTTGGCAGTACGCCGGGTTTACATCCAGCAGCACACCATCCGAAAGCCTGACAACGGCTATGCCCAGCGGCCCCGTATGAAACGCATTGTAGAAGAGGAGCTGCGTCTCGGCGAGGGCCTTCTTCATCGTCTCGATGCCCGTGAGATCATGCATCGAGATGAGTACGGCCGGCTCGCCCATGAACGTCGACGGACGGGTGACGACTTCCACGGGCACCCACGCGCCGTCTCGGCGCATCACCCGGTGGCGCACGTACTCGACCGTCTTGCCGTCGCGAATTTGCCGGCCCTCTCTGCGCGCAGCGACGAGTTCCTCCGGATGCACGACATCCCACACTAATTGCCCAACCAGCGCATCGGCGCTGTCGGCCCCGACGATGTCAGCTGATGCCTGATTCGCAAAAATGACCCGACCTTTGAGGTTGGTCATCACGACGGCATCCGGCAGCATGTCGAGCAGTTGCGGTACGTCATCTACTTCGGTGCCGACTCGCGTAAGCTGGTAGCGCAGTCGAAAATGACCGTTGGTAGAGGATTCCGTCAGAATTACGGCGACGTCGTACTGTTCGTCGTCGATGTCGAAACAGTATGCGGCTCCTCGTCCCGAGTTGATGACGTCTCGGCGAACTGCAGCGGCGTCCGGCGAGTGCAGTAATTGCCGGATTAGTTCGACGCCGGCACGCTCCCCGTTGCCAACCAGTCGGCCTCGGTTGTCGGAAGTGACCTCGATTGTGTGGGAGGTCGACAGACCTGCACGTAGGTGCCGAGGTGTTGAGGTCTTCGGGTTATTCTTCCCGTGATTTACTGAGGGCACTTGAGGAAGATCTGTCAGATTGACTCTATGGAATACGGCACGGAGCCAATCCATCACTGTAGATACGCTGATGGTATGGTAATGCAGCCGCCGAGAAATTATGTCGGGCTCGGGTTACAGTTTGAACAAAAGGCGCGGGTCTGTTA
>CBFGYX010000013.1:0-15132 GCA_965653075.1 uncultured bacterium | reverse complement strand
CTGCAACTATGGCAAGCGGTTCGGTGAAAACGTGCAGTAAACTATTCTGCATAACCGGCATCACACATCGGCCTTCGGCAGCACTGGCCAGCCTGCTCAATGATCTCTCTCATGCAGGCAGCGAACAGAAGTAACGGAACCCATCCACCGGAGCGCCGCAAAATCACACTGACGGATCTGGGAAGCGACTTCGTTCGGCGTCTGCGAGATTGACAAATCGGGCCTTGCGCGAAATGTTTGCGATAGTATGGGGTGAGGACGAAAGCCGGTCCCCATGAATAGAGGGGATGTAGCAGTGACGGAGTAAATCACCTGACTACCTCGACGAGGGGAGCCTCGCTGAGCGGAAAAGACATCATCGAACAAATCGGTGGTCGAGTCGCCGGAACGTCCGCGGAACTACTGGGGACGCACTCATCCGCCGATGCTCTGCTCCAGAGCCGATTAATGCGAAGTTACGGGAATGCCGGGCCCATCTGCTCGTCACTCACAGGGGTATTTCACGTCTGTTACGCCCCCGCGTGATCGGTACGGTCGCAGCGACTATCCCCGCTCAGCCGTGGGTCACGTCCCGAATCATGGTCACGAGTGCCCGGGGATCGAACGGCTTGGAGAGGTGCCGGTCGAAACCGATCGACAAGAAGCGCTCTCTGTCGCCCGGGAGGGCGTAGGCGGTGAGCGCAATAATTGGGACCCGCCGGTAGGTCTCGGTCTGCCGGAGCTCTTTGACCAGGTCCTCGCCCGTCACGTCGGATCCCAGATTAATGTCCATGAGGATGGCGTCGAAGTCAATGCGTTCCGTCACGGCCCTCGCTTCGTTCGCCGTTCCCGCCACTGCAATGTCGAAGTCGAGCGAGAGTAGCTCGTCGAGCAGAATCTGGGTGTCGGGATTGTCTTCGACAATTAACAGGGCAGGGCGTTCGGTGCCCCGTGTATTCGAGATATCCTCTTCTTGCGCGGGATCGGTAACCGGCGTCTCTGCGCGCGGCAGAGTGACCGTAAACGTACTTCCCAAGCCCTTTCGACTTGAGACGGAAATTGCGCCGCCCATTTCTTCGACCAGCCGCTTGGCGATCGCAAGCCCGAGACCCGTTCCTTCGTGCTGCCGCCGGAGTCCGCTCGACTCCTGCCGGAATTCGTCGAAGAGGTGCGGAATGAAATCCTCCCCGATACCTATTCCCGTATCTTTGACGCCGATATCGACGGTATCGTCTTGCGCGCGGACGCTCACGACGATCGAGCCGTAGTATGTAAACTTGACGGCGTTCGAGATGAGGTTCTGCAGGATGCTGACGAGTGCCGACTGGTCTGCGTTGACGTACGGCCGCTCGCGAAACGGAATATCAACTGAGATCTCGAGGCCTTTCTTGCGTGCCTCGTTTTCAAAGGTCGATACGGCCTTCCGCACTTCCTTCACGATATCGATGGCCTGCGCGTTGAAGTTGGACCTGCCCGCCTCGAGCCGCGATAGCAGTAGTACCGCATTCAACGTTTCGAGCAGCCGCTGGCCGCCTTCCTGAATCCGGTTCACGGCGGCACGGTGCTCCTCGGCCACACGGCTCGTCAGTAGCGATGCAAATCCGATGACCGCGGTTAGCGGCGTGCGGATCTCGTGGCTCATATTCGTGAGAAAGGCCGATTTCAGGTCCGCCACCTCCTCGGCTCTACGTCTGGCGTCGATGAGTTCTTCGCGGAGCAACCGTTCATCTGTGGCATCTCGCAGAATGCCGACAAGCCGAAGGGGTGTGCGGTCGGCGTCGGTGTAGATCTCGCCCCGGCCCACGAGCCACCGCACGGTGCCGTCGGGCCACACGACACGGAATTCGGGGTGCCACTGGTGCTCGGTTTCGATTACGTTGCGGAAGCTCTCGCGCAACGCCTCGATATCGTCGGGATGAACGCGGTCGAGAAGAACTGAGATGCTTCGGTCGGTCGGTTGCTCGGTGAAGCCGAACAGCTTGAATACGTGGTGGGAGGCCTCGACTTCATCGGCTGCGAAGTCGTACGTCATGTCGCCCATATCGGCGGCGTCGAGCGCAAGCGAGAGCCGGGCGCTGTGCTCGAGGAACTCGTCTTCGGCATACGTATCGTCCCGGCGCCGCGGACCCCGCAAGCGCATCAACCCTGCGACGCGGAAACGTAAGACGGCGCTTGAAAGGGGGAGACGAACGAAATCATCGAAGCTACTCAGCAGATGTTCAGCAGGGCCGATGTCTTCGTCGATGAGTACGAGCGCGGGTACGTACGTCTGGAAGGTCTGCCTCCGCAGGTCGTCGAGGTGCCGGTAGACCGCGTTGGCGGCCTCAAGATCAAACAGGAGGAGAGAGACGTTTGGCGGCGCCGCCTCTACAAAGCTCTCGATATCATCGAAGCTGAGCGGTTGATACCGGGCCGCCTCCAATATCTCTTCGACTTTCTCGCGGAGGGAGGAAGACGCGCCAATAAATGCCACCTTCTTTAACTGCGCCACGAACGGTCTCCTTCATGTCTTCACAGATTTCCTGGGTGCAGGTTAATACAAGATGTGTGGATAAGCGATATCCAAATGGAACATATCTCGTCGCGCAGATGACTTTATTCGTTCCCGGCCTGCTTCATGCCCGCGTGTTTCATCAGGGCGAAGTCGATTATATAGAGCACCCCGAGTGTCAGTGCGAATCCTGTTAGGGCGAAGAGAGGCTGCCAGATTACGAGGCCACCCAGGAATCCGAGCACGCCGCCCAGGTACTTGATATAGTTGAGCTGTTCATTGGAAGTCGACTTCAGCAGACGTTCCAGTTGGAGATCGTCATACTGCTTCATGTTCTCGACAATCATCGAGTATATGTCGAGCCGCTCGACGAAGCCCAGCACGACGCGCGTAGCCCATTCCTCGATATCCGCCGACCGAGCTTCGATGTGCGCCGGTATGCGGTCAAGCAGGTGGTCGAGATTGTCGAGTGCGGGGTCGATGGCCGACGGCAATTCGTTCACGGCGGCCTCGATGCGGCGCTGAAAGTCGGGTTCATTGACGAAGCGATATAATCGTAATGCGACTCCGTAGACGCCTCGGCCGGCGTGAGACTCAAGTTTGTCCACCACGAAGCGAGTGATGCCTTCCCGCATTTCAGCGGTACTGAGCACATCGTGGAGATATTCTGCCGTGAGGGATTTGAGTTCGCGGCGGAACTCGCCGTCTTCGAGAACGCCTCTTGTGACGTTGAGCGATATCTCGCGGTATCGAGGAATGACCTGACTCTCTTCGATCTTTGCCTTGATGATCCGTTCGTTGATGAGCTCCTCTGAGATCGCCGTGGCGAGCCGAAAAATGACCCGCTCGCGCTGAGCCGGGATCAGGCCTTGACCAAATACCGGATGTTTGCGTCGAGGATGGAACAGCATGGTGATGGCCAGCCAGTTCGTCAGGAAGCCAATCAGGCCGGCAACGGATAACATCCGTAATAATCCATCCAGCGCCAGATCTTGCTCGAACGCCTTGAACGCGACGCCGGGGAAATCCCAAAAAAATGAGATCCCGAAGAGAATGAGGAGCGCGGTCGGAATGAGCTGCAAGAGCGGGAGCAGCCGCGCGTAGTTGCCTGCGAGGCGAGGAGGTTCAGTACTGGCCGGCGCCGGGCGCTTCGGCAGATGCTTCCGCACGTAGCGAGAAACAAGTCGCCCCAGTTCCCGCCCTCGGGCATAGGTGCGCTCCTTGGCTTCGGGGATGGTACGTGCCGGCTCTGATGCACTGCGGGTTGTGGAATCGGCCATCGATCAATCCGTCGTGCCAAAGCCCAGGCGTGAGGCCTCCGCCTGCAGGGCCGTGATCACGTTAGTGATATGCTCGCGCAGTTCTATCCCGAGTTCGTCGGCGCCCGTTCTGATATCATCCCGGCTCACCGCAGCAGCAAATGCTTTATCCTTGAGCTTCTTCTGGACGGATTTAGCCTTCATTCCCTCGAGTTTGGTCGGCCGCACAAACGCAACCGCGGTAACGAACCCACTCAACTCGTCGACCGCGAACAGCGTCTTCGCCATCAATGTCTCGCGCGGGACGCCGGAATACGTCGCGTGCCCGAGAATCGCGGTGGTGACATCATCACCATATCCTTTCTCTTTCAGCACCTTGACGCCCACGAATGGATGCTCCTCGATTGACGGGTGCTTCTCATAATCCATGTCGTGCAGGAGGCCGGTTATGCGCCATTTTTCCTCGTCTTCGCCAAACAACCGGGCGTAGTGAGCCATCGACGCCTCTACGGCGTACGCGTGGCGGCGGAGGCTTTCAGAGGAGGTCCATTCATGGAAGAGGTCGAGTGCTTCCTGGTATGTGGGCATTATATCGCGCTGCTAACAGGCGTTCAGGCTGGGGGATGTTCAAAATTAAGGGCCGACGAGCGCTGCAGGCGGACGCGCCGGCGACGGGAGATGCCACACGCATTACCTTATCCCGCTGATGCACACCGCATCGCACTTTTTCATGGATGTTAAGCTACGTCGGTGCTCGGAAATTCATGGCAGCCCCGGCGGTTCCGGCTCTAACGCTGCCCTTGCACCTGTAAATTCTGATATAAATGGCCAAGACCCGATCTCGATTCGTCTGCCAGGTGTGCGGTCACGATTCGCCTCGATGGCTCGGCAAATGTCCGTCGTGCGATGCCTGGAACTCGTTCGTTGAGGAGGCCGTGCCGACGGAGGTCCGCGCCCGCGTCGCGCGGATGCCCGGCGGGAACGATCATCCCAAACCCGTTTCGCTGGCGGATGTCTCGCTGGCGGATGAGGTTCGGCTCAAGACGGGTGTGGCGGAGTTCGACCGGGTAATGGGCGGCGGGGTGATGCAGGGCTCACTTAACCTGCTCGCCGGCGATCCCGGGATCGGGAAAAGCACGCTGATGACCGAGCTTCCGCGTTACCTCCCTGACCAGAAGATTCTATATGTGACGGGAGAAGAGTCGGTGCGGCAGGTGAAGCTGAGGGCACAGCGGCTCGGCGTGACGACGGATTCACTGCTGCTGCTGTCGGAGACGAATGTGGATCTGGTGATGGGGGCGGCGCGCGAAGTCGAGCCTGATGTGCTCATTATTGATTCGGTGCAGACGCTTTTCCGGCCGGAGATCCCGAGTGCGCCGGGCTCGGTAACCCAGGTGCGCGAAAGCACGGCGGCCATCCAGCAGCTCACGAAGCTGATCGACTGTGCTACGTTTCTCATCGGCCACGTCACAAAAGACGGCTCCATCGCAGGGCCTCGCGTGCTCGAGCACATGGTGGATACCGTGCTCCAGTTCGAAGGTGATCGCCATCATTCCTTCCGCATACTGCGAAGCGTCAAGAACCGATTCGGCGCCACGAATGAGATAGGCGTGTTTGAGATGCGGGAAGATGGCTTGCGCGAGGTGGGTAACCCGAGCGAAATCTTCCTGGCCGAGCGGACATTCGGTATCAGCGGGTCAACGGTCGTGTGTTCGATGGAAGGCACGCGGCCACTGCTTGTGGAGATCCAGGCGCTCGTCACACCGACGTCTTACGGCACGCCGCAGCG
This sequence comes from uncultured bacterium, assembly GCA_965653075.1. Lineage (GTDB taxonomy): Bacteria > Bacteroidota > Rhodothermia > Rhodothermales > CAZKDQ01 > CAZRTY01. Next base: position 9,614 of record CBFGYX010000013.1, on the reverse strand, counting down.
CGCCGCCACCGGGTTTGATGCACGGCGTCTACAGATGCTGCTGGCCGTGCTCGAAAAGCGCGAAGGATATCGGATGTCGATGCACGACGTGTTCGTGAACGTGGCAGGGGGCGTCCGCCTCGCGGAGCCCGCCGTTGATCTTGGCGTGGTGACGGCGGTGGCGTCGTCGTTCCGCGACGTTCCGACGGGTACCTCGACCGTCGTCATCGGGGAAGTAGGCCTCGGCGGTGAGATTCGCGCGGTCAGCCGCATTGAGACCCGGCTTCGAGAAGTTGCCCGGCTCGGATTCGAGCATGCCGTAATTCCGCGCGGCAATCTGTCGGGACTCAAGCCCCTCGAGGGACTGCAGGTTGACGGGGCGGACCGCCTAAATGCCGCTCTGGATCTTCTTGTATGACCGAGCGACACCTCACAATCCTCACGAGATCGTGTCTTACCGACGAACACGAAGAGATAGAAATGGTATGATGAAACTCGGCGGTGAGATTCGCGCGGTCAGCCGCATTGAGACCCGGCTTCGAGAGGTTGCCCGGCTCGGATTCGAGCATGCCGTAATTCCGCGCGGCAATCTGTCGGGACTCAAGCCCCTCGAGGGACTGCAGGTTGACGGGGCGGACCGCCTAAATGCCGCTCTGGATCTTCTTGTATGACCGAGCGACACCTCACAATCCTCACGAGATCGTGTCTTACCGACGAACACGAAGAGATAGAAATGGTATGATGAAACTCGGCGGGGAGCGAGCGCAGCGGCACATCCCGCCACACAATAAAGATAGACTTGTCCGCGTTTAATCAGCATCGCACCGCCACCACGGTCGACGCGTCACGCTTACGGATGCATCCTACTGACGAAGAACTTGTAGCCGCTTTTATCGAGCGAGACGATCAGCAAGCTTTTGAGCTGCTAGTGCGCCGGCATCAGGACCGCATTTACGGCTACCTGGTGGGCATGGTGCGCGATCGGGCGACGGCCAGCGATTTGTTTCAGGATACGTTTTTGCGCGTGATCGCGGCGATGCGCAATCAGCGGGCGTCGTACGACAGGCAGGGGCGCTGGCTGGGTTGGGTGATGCGGATCGCGCGAAATGCGGCGCTGGATCACTTAAGAAGACGTAAGAAATGGTTGGATGTCGATGCCGATGACTCCGACGGCCGCTCCTACTGGGAGGCTCTGCCGGACGAAAAGCTGCTTGCCGACGCGCTCGTTCATTTTTCTGATCAACGAGAATGGCTCGAAGCGTGCATCGATCGTCTGCCTGATGAACAAAAGGAAGTCGTGCTGTTGCGCCACGAAACAGACCTCACTTTTCGCGAGATCGCCGATATGACGGGAGTCTCCATCAACACCGCACTTGGCCGCATGAGATATGCGCTGCTCAATCTGAGGAAGATGATGGATGCACCCGACGAGCGCGAATTTGCCGACTTGCTTAACTCCTGACGGACCCGAGACATGGATAGAAAACTACACGATATCCTGCAGCTGTATGGGGAGCGTCCACCCGCTGAAGGGCCGGCGTCGGATGAAATTGCAGAGCTGCGTTACGTAAAGGAGCGTCTGGATGAACGTCCCCGCGTGTCTGCGCCGGAAGACGTTATTCGCAACGTCCTGTATTTCGCGGCAAAAGAAGATCACGCGCCTCGGCAGTCTCAAGCACCCGCCCGTCCGGCACATCGCCGCGAGCGTACGATCTTTGCGCTGGCCGGCTCATCGGCTGCGATGCTCATCATGGCGTTAATGTTTTTAATTATCGGCCCTGAACCCGAGCCGGTCACCGAAATACTCTCGGTAGCCGAAGTCACCAAAGCGCCACAGCCTGTAGCCGAAGTTCAGAAGCCGGTCGAGGAGTACCTTCCTGCCGCGGTGCCCATCCAGGAGCCGGAGCCTTCGAACCGGATGCCGGAGATCGCGCCGACGCGCGTCCGTCCGGCCCCGCCGCAAATAGAGCTGGCCTCGATGACCGCCACCACGTCGAATCCACAAGTTGTCAGGGCTGAAATTTCCGAAGCCGGCCTCGCGTGGGACGACGGTCAGGATCTTCGCCGCGTCCATCACATGATCAACGTGATTCAGGCGCGGGGAGACGAATTCGAATGGGAGGAGCCCGCCGTGCCGCTCGATCTGATGCCTGAACCTCGCTCACGGTCGTCAACTCCGCGCGTCATACCAGCAGGCGGGCCGTCGCAGTGGTGGTAAGTCCATTCTTGGCTCGCAAGGAGATCACGCGGGTCGGCTATTCGTCATGCACATGCAAACACTCCGTCTACAAATCGCCGCAGTCGCGGTATTCCTGCTTTTGCCGGTATTCACCGCGGCTGCGCAGGGTAAGCTCGTCGAGATCCGCGCGGGTCATGTTGTGGTCGATGGAGAGATACTCCCGCCCGAAGCGGTGCCCGGCAGTCTTGATCTCTCGGATGTGCAGTTACGCATTGAACTGAGCAACCACGTGCCCGTCTTCATCATGATTGATGGGCGGCTGCTTCAGGTGAATGAGAGCGGCCTGCACGATGTGGAGGATAACTCCGTCAGAAATGCGAGTGAGGTGTTCCTCGGGGACGGCGATCCGGAGCCTCATCCGTCGTCAGCGCTTGTGCGGCGGCAGGCCAACGTCCTTCGATCGCGTGCGGAGGAGCTACAGCGGCTAACGCTGCAGTTGCAGGATTTGCAAGTGCAGTCGCCGGTCATGTACGAGATGATCGAGAACCTGCTGCAAAGTGCGAGCGAGACGGAGGAGATGGCGAGGCGGCTTCCGCACATGTACCAGCAGCGCTACCTCGAGGAGGTTCGGGAGCACAATGAAGAACTTTACGACCGGCTTATGCGCGAGCAGGCGCTCGAAAGTAATTCCATCGTGCTGTCGCAGCGTATCCGCGAGATGGAGGAAGGGCCGGAGCGCTTGGCGCTCGTCGATAGCCTGCGCGGTCATTTGAATGAGATTTTTGCGATCAAGCACGAGAACCGACGACAGGAAATCGCTGATCTCGAACAGCGTGTCGAACGATTGCAGCGCGGTTTTGAGAAACGCGAGCGTTATCATAACGAGATCGTCGAACGGCGGCTCAATCACTTGATCGGAGCCGAGGAGTAGAAGCGCTGATGTTGCGGCTCTCCTACCGATTGGGCCGAGATATCCCGGCCGGGGCTGTCTGATTGATGCGGATCGAGCAGCGACGGCGTCGCCGCGGTAGAATTTTGGGGCGTCTGCCGGAATCATCTCCGTTCGTTCCCCGGCGGTTCGCGACGCCGCAGGTCTGGTTGGATGTATGGGTACGCCGACATTCGACGTATTGACCGGTACATGTCCGCTTCATTTCGGGTGACGCCTGGACTTCTCTATATTCCCTGAAATGTGCGTCACATATCCACACCGAGTACCGTCATGCGTCACAGCGGCTTGCGTATCTGTCTGCTGTTACTCGCAATAACTTTCGCGGCGCGGCCGGCGGCGGTTGATGCCCAGGATCGACCTTCGGTCGAGCGCGTGTCGCTCGTGGACATTGAAGACGGCCTGCTGGTTCGGATCCATGCATCAGCCCGTGTTCCAGCCTACACCGAACCCGTCAGAATTGGACGCGGGGGCCTCGACGTCACGCTCTTTAACACATCGCGAGCCCGGCGCGTGCGCGTCGATGAAGCCCGCGACGCACTGCAAGATGTATCACTTGAACCCTCGGGCAATCATCTCAAACTCCGGATGACCCTCGCCGACGGTGCCCAGGTCATCCCTGAGATCTTTCGGGATGCAACGACCAGCGATCTTGTCGTTGCCCTTCGCAGCCGCCCGGCTGCTCCGACGGTTGCCGAGATTACGCGTGCGCCTGGTTCCGACAATGGGCGTCCCAGCACGGCGGGCGAGCGGTGGCGGCTCGATACGATCGTGATTGACGCAGGTCATGGCGGCCGGGATCATGGCGCCGTCGCGAACGGCGTGAGAGAGAAGGATGTCGTTCTCAGCGTCGCCAAGAAGCTGGGTGACTACCTGGAGTCGAATCTCAATGTCAACGTCGTGTATACACGTGAAACCGACGAGTTCGTTGAGCTCCGTAATCGCGGACGGATCGCGAATGAGGCAGGAGGGAAGCTGTTCGTTTCGATACACGCGAACAGTGCGCCCAATCGGTCTGCCTACGGAACTGAGACGTTTTTCCTCGGACCATACCGTACCGAGGCTGCCCGACGTGTGATGGAGACGGAGAACCGGGTCGTCCTGCTCGAGAGTGATCCGGAGCATTATGATCGGCTTGATGAAGATGCGCTGATCCGCCAGACGCTGGCTTACAGCTCGTATCTCAGGAAAAGCGAAGAACTTGCCGATCTTATCGAGCGACAATTCGAAGAACGAGTCGGCCGCAACAGCCGCGGCGTCAAGCAGGCACCCTTTTATGTGCTGTGGAGTGCGTCGATGCCGTCGATTCTGGTCGAACTGGGATTCCTCACGAACCGGGACGAAGCACGCTTTCTGGCAAGCGATGATGGGCAGACCTATCTGGCAAGTGCTATTTTCCGGGCCATCCGTGATTTCAAGGAGCAATACGAGCGCGGATTGAACCTCATTACGACAGATTGACTTCTCCTGCCTTTTATGACCGACTCCGCCAGACTCCTACAGGCCGTACGCACGGTTCCGGACTTCCCGGAAGTCGGCGTCCAGTTTAAAGACATCACACCCATTCTTGCAGATGCCGATTTGCTGCTGGAGGCGGTCGATCTACTGGCACAGCCGTACCGCGACGAAGGCATCACTAAAGTCGTCGGCATCGAGGCGCGAGGCTTTATCCTGGGCAGCCTGCTTGCTCGTGAGCTCGGAGCCGGCTTCGTCCCGATCCGCAAACGCGGTAAGCTTCCATACTCGACACACGAGGAGTCGTACGACCTTGAGTATGGCACCGACATCATTGCGATGCACACCGATGCCGTTTCAAGCAACGACCGGGTATTGATTCACGACGACGTTATCGCAACAGGCGGCACGGCCTCGGCGGCATACCGGCTCGTGCGTCACTTCAATGCGGATGCGGTGGGCTACTCCTTCCTGGTCGAACTGTCCTTCCTCAACGGGCGCGAAAAACTGAATCCGGGCGTGCCGGTTCACGTCGTGCTCCCACTCTGATATACCGTCTCCAGGCAGATATCATGCACCAGACTTCAACGATTCGAACATCAAGGCAGCGTTTCTCTCTGCATCTTACGGCCGTACTGGCCCTTGCCGTGATCTTCTCGGCCTGCGACACGCTCGGACCAGGCGATGAGACGGTGGAGTTGACAACTCAGGTTACGATCGATTTCCGACCGACGCAGGAGCAACTGCAGTCGGGTGCGGCCATCGCCGGGACGTCTTCAGTCAATCTCTCCAGCGTTCTACAGAATCAGTACGGCTACAACATCAGCGACGTTGTAGCAGCGCGTGTGAGTAACATCCGCTTCGATCGGGTTCAGCCCGTCGGCGTCAACCTGGATGCCATATTCTCGAGCCTCAACGTCTCGATCAGCGGCGGTAATATGACAGCCGTGGTCGGCCGAACCAGCTCGCCGCCTTCGCGTGACTCGGCCGTGCTCACCATGACAAACAATGACATCTCAAACGCGATCCGTAATCCACCCGCGAGTGTATTCCTGAATCCGGATCCGGCAGGAAATCTCTCCGAATCGAATTACATCTTCCGCGCTGTGATTGACTTTGCGGTGACGGTTGAAGGGATCTGACCGATCACAGAACGGCCTCCTTACCTGAAACGCCAGCTATTAAAACGACGCCCCGACAACGTCTTCGCTTGCGTTCATGTCTGAACGAAGCCGGTACTAAGCGGCCGAACAGGGAGCGGCTTACTTCGTCTTAACGGCGATACAGGAGATCTCGAGCCGCGCCCCCCTGGGCAGGCCGGTAATGGGCACGGCCTCGCGTGCCGGCGGCGCCTCAGAGAAGTAGCGGGCGTAGACTTCATTGACCGTGGCGTAATCGTTCACATCCGTAAGGTAGACCGTACACTGAACGACATTCTCAAACGTCATGCTGGCGCCCTGAAGCACCGCCCCAACGTTCTCCAGCACGCGCTCGGCCTCTTCCTCGATGGTACCGGTAACAAGGCTACCCGTCTCGGGATCGATCGCGATTTGCCCCGAAACGTATAGCGTGTCGCCGGCGAGCACGCCTTGGCTGTAAGGGCCGATGGCGGCAGGAGCGAGCGAAGTTTTTATTCGGGAAATGTGCGCCACAAGCCTCTCATGTCGATGGAATAACAATCGATGATCGGCCTAAATTGACAGCCTGACCCGTCAACGTACAAGCGAATATTACTTAAAGACCTTTAAGGACGAATTAAAGCACCTTCGATTATGGACCTCGGCCTGAAAAATACGACTGCATTTGTGGCTGGATCGAGCGCGGGACTCGGTTTCTCGGTTGCAGAACGATTGCTGACGGAGGGATGCCGTGTGGCGATGTGCTCGAGAAGTGACGAGCGTATTTCAGCCGCTGCCGCCCGGCTTGCCGAAGTCCATGACGAAGCGGAGGTGCTCCCCCTCACGTGTGATGTTACGAGTGAGGCAGATATAGAGCGGGCGATCGGAGAAACCGCTGAGCGTTTCGGCGGGCTCAACGTTCTCGTGGCAAACGCGGGTGGACCGCCTGCCGGGTTCATCGATGACTTCGATGCCGGCGCATGGCGTGATGCGATGGAGCTCAACCTTATCAGCTCCATCAACCTCGTTCGGCATGCACTTCCACATCTGCGTGAGTCGGCCCGACGAGATGGCTTGGCGCGCATCATCTTCATCACCTCGGTGTCTGCCAAGCAGCCGATCCCCAATCTATATCTGTCGAACGCTGCCCGCGCGGGCGTGATGGGTTTCGCGAAAAGTCTGGCCGAAGAACTCGGCAAGGAGCACATCACCGTGAACTCCGTGCTTCCCGGTTACACGAAAACGGATCGGCTGGCGGATCTGGGGACGTCTACTTCGGAAAGAACCGGCAAGTCGATCGCAGAAGTCGAGCAGGACTGGGCGGCACAGAATGCGATACCACGGCTTGGTGAGCCTGAGGAATTTGCAGCCGCTGTTGCGTTTCTCGCCTCTCGCCCGGCCGCCTACATCACAGGTGTTGCGCTGCCGGTGGATGGCGGTCGGTCGAAGCATCTTCTATAAGATCCCGATCCTGCGGATCTGCATACCGCATCTGAACTATCAGTCGGGCCAATAGATCGCGTGCTTCGCCGGTGGGGAGGTCGGCAATCACAGCGCCACCGGCCGGAGCGCCGGCTGTGTCAACATAGACGGACTCCAGGCCCAGCCGGCGCTGGAAGTACGAACTGCTCGAAAAGAAGGCCTGATGCTTCTCCGGCGGCAGCACCCAGATGGCCTCGCTGAAGACACCGCGCCTCACATACAGTCCGTCCGGCAGTTCGCGGTAGCCCTGCGTGCGATAACGCGACACGGCGTAGTAGAACACGAACGGCAACAGCGCGAGCAGATACAACGCATCGCCCCATACATACCAGAGTCCGGCAACGGCAAGTATCAGTATCGCGCTGAGCCGGACGAATACGCGGCGCACGTGCAGGCGTGATGAGGGGAGAAACACCGCCGGCGGATCGAGCGGCCTCACCGAATGCATCACCTCCATAATGTTACTCATCCGCGCGAACGGTATCACACTGTGATGCCCCTGCTGGCTTGCTGAAAAACCCATGGTCTGGACGGATAGCGAGTACCATCCGAATGTTTTTTTCAGCGGATTCGTGCGGATGATATAGGCTTGCACTTTCTCGAGCGGAATCGTGCGCTCGAGCTGCGTAAGGAGCCCCGATCTTATGTGGAGCTTATCGCCGTCGCGCGACAGGTGGAAGCGGTAGTAGCGATTCAGATTACTGACGATGCCGGTGAGCCACGAAAACACAGCGACGATCATAAGCGTCGCGACGCCCACGATGAATGGGGGCATCTCGGCGATGCGGGATATCCAGCCCGACTGCCGGCCCATCACCCAGTCGACCATCACCTCCACATCCATCCCAAAATACTGGAGGCCGGAAAAGATGACGACGAGGTAGAAGAGTGAGAACCGGAATACGCCGGACAACAAAACTCGGCGCATCGGCATCGAGAACAGTGTCTGGCCTTCTTCGACCAGTTCATCAGCGATGTCGGCCGCCAGTACATTTTGCGGCGAACCGTCGGCCGGTGATTCGTCTTGTGTCGTCTCTTCGCCGACCTCAGCCTGACGCTGGAAGCTCCGCACCACGCCGCGGATTTCGACGGCCTCGTCCTCCTTCACAAACTCGATCACGCCTTCGGCAGCCCTGCTGCCGGCCGTCTGAACCTGGATGCGCGCGAGGCCAAGCAACCGGGCGAGCACGTTACGCTGAATCTCGACATCCTGCACGCGTTCGATGGGGATGTTGCGATGCTGGATATTCAGGATGCCCGAGCGGATCACGATCTCTTTAGGCGTAATCCAGTACCGAAATCGGATGTACTGCAGGATGATCGGCGGGAAGATGAAAACCGTGATGAACGCGATGTACAGCAGCGCCATGTAGATATTCGAGCCGCCGCGAAGCACGGGCAGCAAGAGCAATACCACGGCGGGGACGCTGAGCACGGACCGGTGAACCAGCGTCAACGGGTGCAGCCGGCGCGCCTCGCGGTATTTCTCGACATCAACCAAACCAGAACGAGCCGTCAAACCGTGTTCTCGAGGATGTAGTGCTTGAGCGTGTCGCGCAGGTGCTCGGCTTCTTCCATCTCGAGGCCGGGTACCACCACGTTGTTGCTCTGCGTGCCGGCCGTATGCACGATCAGCTTCCCAAGCGAAAACTCCCGCTCCAGGACGTTCTGCGAGACGTCGAGGTGTTGGATTCGGCGTAAGGGCACCACCGTGTAGACGCGGTTCCAAATGCCACGTCTCAGGAAAAGCTCATCATCGCGGAGTTCGTACCGCCAGAAGCGGTAGCGCAAGGAGGGGATGACCACGATGATCGTCGTACCGATGACGACGGCGATCAGCGTCCGGACGCCCGTCGGGAGCCATCCGCCGTCGCCGCCGAGAAACTGGAAGACGTCCAGGATGGCTACGGCGATCATCACGAGGCCCCAGAAGATCCCGAGCGAGATGCGCCAGACGGTGCGGATGGAGGGATGAAGCGGCTTCATCGATGAGGGAAGTTGATGCGCGCTTGTTGACCGCGACCGCCCACTCAGGTTTCATGTGCCTGCGGTAGACGCATGCCGGAAGCCTCTACCCGAAGTCGCGCCGGGGCTTGCTTGTCATTCGTTCCTTTGCGCTTCGACCCTCATATGCCCTGCCGAACAGGCCGTGCCGAATATGCCGTGCCGAAACACGCCTCCTCACGCATGCGCCGGCCGGCGGCGGATCAGGCGACGCTGCCTGTCCCGTACCGACGTACATCCCCACAGAAGCCTGTGCCCATTACTTGTACAACTGCTGCGCGGCGAGTACGAGAAACATGAAGTTGCTCGAGCCTCCTCCCATCACATACTCCACTTGCTGCCAGAGATAGGGGAAGTGCTTGAGTTCGGGGAAGTCGGGCTGGATGAGCGCTGTGCCTGAGACAGAGCCGCCGGGGATGTACCACCAGTCGGCGCGATTGAGGCCGTA
>CBFGYX010000012.1:0-15550 GCA_965653075.1 uncultured bacterium | reverse complement strand
CGTGCACGAGCCCGAGCCCGAGACAGGCCAGCAGGATGACGTCAAGCGCTGACATCACGCATTGCCGGTGAGCAAGTCGCGGGCAAGCTCGTTGATCCGGCGGCCGTCGGCGCGCCCTTGTACGCGCGGCATGGTCGCCCCCATCACACGGCCCATGTCCCTGGGCTCGGTGGCGCCAACTTCTTCGATCACCTCCCGAAGCACGGCGAGGATCTCATCATCGGTCATCTGCGTGGGCAGGTAGGTTTCGAGGATCTCCAGCTCCTCTCGTTCCGCCTCGGCCAGATCCGGCCGCGATGCCGTCTCGAACTGCTCAATCGAATCGCGGCGCTGCTTGGCCTGGCGCTGCAAAACGGCAATTTCCACTTCTTCGCTGATCGAACCCGTGCCTCCCTTGCGGTTCTCGATCTCGCGCTCAGTGATGGCGGTCTTGAGTGCCCGCAGCGTACGCAGCCGGACCTTGTCGCCCTCCCGCATGGCTGCTTTCAAATCGGCGTCGAGTCGTTCCGTCAACATGATGTATATGGTGATCTGGAGGGATGCTAAGCCTGATTGCCGTTCGCAATCTCGGCGGCCACTTTCCGGCCGCAGGGGTCGGTCTCGAGCCAGTCGTCGAGGTACCGATTGACCTCGCCTATCGACCGGCACTCAAGGATGCCTCGTGCGAGTGCCTCAGCACTTGACGTCTCAAGCGTCCGAATGATGCGTTTTACCTGGGGAAGATACACCGGAGAGATGCTGAATGATCGGAGCCCCAGTCCATAAAGGACCGGCACGGAGCGTGGGTTGCTGGCCATCTCGCCGCACATGCTGACGGGGACGTTGGCTTGCAGGCCGGCATCGATCGTGCTCTTGATGAGCTTCAGCACGGCAGGGTGCAGCTCGTCGTATTTGTCGGATACGAGGTCGTTTCCACGGTCTACGGCGAGTGTGTATTGCGTGAGGTCGTTGGTGCCGATCGACAGGAAGTCAGCCTCTTCCGCGTAAACGTCGGCCATCATCGCCACGGCGGGCACTTCAACCATGATGCCGACTTCGAAATCGCCAATCTGTGCACCTCCCTCGCGCTCCAGATCGTCCTCGACACGCTTGAGTACCTCGCGGAAGAGAGCCACCTCCTCGAGGTTGGTGACCATCGGCAAAAGGATCTTGACGGGACCGAGATGGCTGGCACGCAAGATGGCGCGAAGCTGCGGGATGAGCATCTCCGGCTTATCGAGTAACAGCCGGATGCCCCGCCAGCCAAGGAACGGATTCTGCTCACGTGCACCCATTGGCAGAATCTTGTCGCCGCCCAGGTCGAGCACGCGTATCACCGTCGGCTTGGGCGCCGTCTCCGAGACAATCTTGCTGTAGATCCGATACTGCTCATCCTCCGCGATGGCGAGGCTCTGCTGAAGCAGCACCATGATCTCCGTTCGGAAGAGTCCGATGCCGTCGGCGCCGTAGGCCTTCATGAGCCGAAGTTCTTCTTCGAACTCGATGTTGGCCATCAACTGCACGTCCACATCGTCGAGCGTGCGCGTAGGATCTCCGGCCAGCTCCTCCTGCTCGAGACGCAGCCGCTGATATCGGTCGCGCCGCCCCTCGTGCCGCTCGAGTACCTCGGCAGAGGGGCGCACGATCAGGCGGCCGCTGATGCCATCGAGGATGACGGTGTCGCCGTCATTGACATAATCGACTACGTCATGCAGGCTCACGACAGCCGGTACGTCCAGTGCCCGCGCCATGAGCGCCACGTGCGAGGTCGGCCCGCCGAACTCCATCCCCACACCCAGAATCCCACGTCGGCTAAAAAGCACGATGTCGGAAGCGGTTACACTTTCGGCAATGACGATGCAATTCGGTTCGATCGCCGATAAGAGTTTGCCGTGGCGCAGGTGACGGATAAGCCGGTCTTGCAGGTCAAGCAGATCCGCCGCCCGTTCGCGCAGATACTCGCTGTCGCTGGCTTTCATCATCTGGCGGTGCCCGGTCATAACCTCCTGCACCGCATAGTCCGCGTTGACGCGATGATCGCGGATTTCAGCGATGACAGCGTCGTATAAACGTTCGTCGCGGAGCATCATCGCCAGTGCGTCGAAAATCGCTGCGCTGTCCTTCCCGAGCTTCTCGCCCGCGACGGAGGCGATCTTCTTCAGATCATGCTCGGACCGTTCGACGGCCGATTCAAAGCGAGCGATTTCCGCTTCGAAGTCATCGCCGATGGAACGTCGCTCGACATGATCCTGTGACTCGCGAGCATAAACGTAGGCCGGTCCGATCGCGATGCCGGGTGCGGCCGCGATGCCTTGAAACACGATCTCGCCGGCGGGTTCAGCCACGGCCGGCATGGTCGATTCACGCACCTCCTCGTGACTTCGAGCCATCATCAATTTACCCTGCGAATTGTCTACTCATCACATAACCTCTTCGAAGCCGCTCTCAAACAACTTGCGGACGGTTTCTGCGGCTTCCTTCTCATCATCGCCCTCAAACGTCAGCCCGAGCCGTGCCCCTTGCTCCGCTGCCAGGGTCATCACACCGATGATGCTCTTTCCGTTGATCTCGTATCCCCCCTTCGAGATGAAGAAGTCGGCTTCGAACTTCGACGCCGTGCGCACGATCATCGATGCCGGACGAGTGTGAATTCCGGCACGATTCCTTACGGTGACTTCAATCTTGATCATCTAACTCCGAGCGATATAACGTCCATCCGCGCCCACCTCCTTTAGTGGAGGCGGCGGCGCATTGAGTCGACAAGATACGTAAGCGTTTGGGAGGCCTCACACGCGGGTAGCTGCGCTATACGACTTAGCGCCTCTTTCGAATGGTGCTCGACGGCCTGGGCCGCTTCCTCCAGGATGCCTAAACGCATCAGCCGCTCGCGTGCTTCAGGCACGAGTTCGGGTGCGAGACCGTTCTCCTCCACAATCTTCTGGAACCAGGCTCGGTCCGCCCCTTCGGCTCGCTCAATCGCGCGGAGCAGGATAAAGGTCTTCTTGCCTTCGATGAGGTCCCCGCCGATGGGTTTGCCCCACCGTGCGTCGTCGGCCGTGATGTCGAGCAGGTCGTCCTGCAGTTGGAACGCCCGCCCAATGTGGCGGCCGGCCGACCGAAGCGCATCGACCTGATCCTCGGGTGCTCCGGAGATCAGGCCGCCGAGCTCCATCGCACACTCGATGAGCGCGCCGGTCTTGGCGTAGATCATGTCGAAGTAATCCCGCACCGACACTTCGCGCCGATTTTCAAACGCCTTGTCCAGCGCCTGGCCTTCGCAGACCTTGGCCACCATCCGATGGAAGGTGCGGACGATCGCCGAGAGGTTGTGCGTGTCGGTCTGTGCCAGCAGGTCGTAGGAAAGGCCGTGAAGGTAGTCTCCCACAAGGATCGCCGTGCCTTCGTCCCATTTCACATGGACCGTCTCGCGACCGCGGCGCTCATCCGAATGGTCCATGATATCGTCATGGACCAGCGTGAACGTATGGAAGACTTCGATCCCCAGTGCCGCCGGCAGCGCCGCGTCAAACGTCGTATCCCACACATTTGCCGCAAGGAGCAACAGCGTCGGACGGACGCGCTTGCCCGATCCGTCGAGAACGTAACGCGCCGGCTCGTAAAGTTCGTCGGGTGGTGAGGTGGGAACGAGCGACTTGAGTTCAGAATCGATGCGCCGTCGCAGGTCGTCGATCACGGTGCCGGGATCGGCTTGCCCCGTTGCAGAAATAATGTCGGTATTCACGTAGTTGGGATAAAAAACTCAGGCGTTTGTACTGAGCGCCTCGCTTATGCGATTGAACACGTCGTCGATTGAACCCTCACCGGCAATTTCGATGAGTTTGCCGCGTTCGCGATAGTAACCTTCGACCGGTGCCGTCTGCTTGTCATAAATCTGCAGCCGTCGGCGGATAGCCTCGGGATGGTCGTCGTCGCGCTGGTACAGCTCGGATGCGTCGATCTCAGGCGGGGGCGGATTGAAGTCGAGGTGAAAGTTCTCACCGGTGACCTTATGAACCCGGCGCCGCGACAGCCGCTGAACGGTGGCCTCCACGTCGACCTTCAGGCTTACAACAGCGTTGAGCGGCTTGAAATTCTGCTCCAGAAGCTCGGTGAGCCAGTCGGCCTGCTCGATCGTTCGCGGGTACCCATCAAGTATGAAACCCTGCTCACCGGCCCGGCGGATGGCATCCTCGGCGAGCTGGTTGACAAGCGGTGTCGGCGCGAGCCTGCCGTCATCGATGTAGCGTTTGGCCTCTTTACCGAGTGGGGTATCTGCCCGTACAGCCTCGCGGATGAGCTCGCCCGTCGAGATGTGCTTCAGATCGAACGCCCTGGCAAGCCGGGGTGCCTGCGTGCCCTTACCGGCCCCTGGAGGCCCAAACAGAACAATGCGCATGATGGTACGGCAACTTATTGTGGCTTTCGGCGCCGTTTATGTGATAAGGACCGCGAAGTTATGAAGGCCCTCCGCGTTAACCAACCCGGGAAAACCTCACACAGGCTCAGTCTCGCGAGCCGGTTGCTGCTGCCGGTGATCGCGGAGGCGGCGGCTCGACGGGAGGCGTGCCGGCATCAGAAGCCTTCGCCGGGGCCGTGGCGTCCTCTTCCGGAGCTTCGTCATCGGGTATGATACTCTGCATGAACCGATCAACCTGCTCATCGAGCTCCATCCGAGCGGCAACCTTGTCCATCAGCACCTTCACGAAAAAGCCAAGCGCCGTGTTGAGCGTAAAGCTGATCGCATCCCGGGTGATGCTGCTCGTCTTGGATTCGGGGCGGTCGCTCTCAACAACAATCAGCGGAAGGCGACCTTTAAACGCCCGCTGCAGTGCCTCGGCATCATCCTTCCCCTTGACGCGCTGCCTCCGCACTTCCTCGACGAGCGTATCCATATAACGCTCGATGAGCACCCGATGCGATCGTTCAAGTCTCGCATTGCGCTTCCGCCGGCGCCTCAGCAGAATGAACAACGTCACGGCGCCGCCCACGGCGAGTGCACCAGTTGCCACCTTGGCCGGTTTCTCGACGAGGGCACGGCGTACGTCGTCGCTCGCCGACTGCACTTCGTCTTTAATCGCATCTATGCGCGCATCGATGCCCGCACGCTTGCGCTCGAGTTCGGCCTCGATCTCTTGCTTGGTTAATAAGCGCTCCATGGGCATTGTATGTTCGAATGAAAGATCATGTAAGAATGAAAGATCGTACGCTTGGTCACTCAGGCTGCGCGCTTAGCGTGCGCACTGCCCGACAGTTTTTCTTCTTCGACGGCCACCTTCTCTTCGACGCCGGCCACTTTCTTTTTCATGATCATCTGCAGCACGCCCACCATCGCGAACAAGAATACCGTCACCACCAGGAATCCCCATGCGGGATGACCGAGCCACGAGCCGACGCCCAGTGCGATCGACGTGAGCAGAAACAGGACGCCGAAGAAGGCCAGCAGACCCATGGCCACCCCCAACCCGATCTGGATCTTTTTCTCCTCGAGCTTCCCCTGCAGATCTACCTGGACGAGTTTTATCCGAAGCTCGGCCCACTCGCTAATCTCCTGGACCAGCCCGCGCGCATGCTGCGA
Source organism: uncultured bacterium (assembly GCA_965653075.1). Taxonomy (GTDB): domain Bacteria; phylum Bacteroidota; class Rhodothermia; order Rhodothermales; family CAZKDQ01; genus CAZRTY01. The sequence goes on along the minus strand of CBFGYX010000012.1, from coordinate 9,996 downwards.
CACGCGTTCGAGTTTGTTTGCCTGCGTGGTAAGTTGGCGTTGAGGAGATTCGATGCGAGGCACATCGTTAGACGGGCCTTTGGGTAATTGCGTCATGATTCCTCGGGTGATTATCGAACGATCAGCAGAACGTATCATAAAAAGTATAGACACTCTGCCAAGAATCGGCTACCAAAGCCGTCACCGATGCGCAATAATCGTCCGGGCTCATCCATTGTTCACAGGTTGTAACAACGATTAATGAGACATTAGCCGGAGGTGGCGTACCGTCACTCGCTCCCAAACAAATTATCGCACGCCGCAGAGGCATGATTCGCTTCGTTATACATCCAACGCCCAATCCAAACAGTTTAAAAATCACGACAGACGCCGGCGCGTTCATTGAGTCGGGCATGGAGTCGTTCGCTTCGGCAGAAGAAGCCGAACAGCATGAGCTGGGGCGCCGGCTTTTCTCGCTGACAGGCGTCGAGAATGTCTTCATCCTGCCTGACTTCCTGACGATTACCAAGCACACCGCTGCAGATTGGGACAATCTGTTGCCGAAGGTGGAGCTGACGCTTAAGGACCACTTCGAACCGGCGGGCAGCAGCTCGTAACTCAGCCGGTAAGCTGCCGGAGGAAGGCGACGGTGTCGATGCCGTCGGCACGCCAGTCGATCGATGGCCGCTGACTCTCTCCCGGCTTCACTACTTCGGCGGACGTACTGATTCTCCCTTGCATTTTCGAGCGTGCCACAACGACCTGTAGCCGCTCCCGCTCAGACTCGAGCCAGGCGTTGACCTCGGCCAGATCGTCGTATTCGCTCCATCTGACATGCCCCGGGATCTGCACCTCCGGCGGTCCCTTGCTCACCAGGAACTCGAGTCCCTCGCCGTATGCATGGGGATGTTCGACGGCAGCAAGCATCGCCTGGTGCATTTTCAACGAGCCGGGCGTTTTCTCGTGCGCGGGAAAGACGCCTCGGAAGGCAGCCATCGCGTCGAGGTAGGAATCCGGCGAGAGATCGCGGGGTGCCCACACGACCGCCACGTTCCGGCAGCCCAGGCCTTCATGCAAGAGGATGTCTTCGGCGAGACCTTCGCGGTCTTCATCGGTCTCGCGCCCGTCGATAACCGCTACGCCGACGCGCTGTCCGCGTAGCAACCTCCGCTCGGCTGGGATACCCGCTTCGTCAAGATCTTGAGACACGGCATCGCGCGTTTCGTCCGATCCGGTGGCGATGACGGCGCTCGCGGTTCTCAGCATCTCGTCGTAGGACAGAATCTCTGCAGGAATGTCGCCGCGCTCCGCCAGTACGTCGTCGATGAATGCCGGGATGAGCGCCGGCGATTTCGACGACACGACGCCGCAATACCGATGGCCCATCCCGAGCACGGCCAGCAGGTCTTGCAGCCCGGCGAATGGAACGTTTCCTGCGTTCAGCACGCCGACGTAAGCCGATGACTCTGCGGCATCACCAAGCCACACATCCAGCGCATCCGGCGTCACCAGGGCCATCTGCTGGTTGACGGCGAACGCAAGCGCCTCCTCCGTAAAGCGGTTCGGCGCGGCGAGCGTTTCTTCGACGGCCGCAGCTCGCGGCTCGTAGTCAGGATCGCGCCAGCGCTCAGCCACAAGCGCCAGGGTTCGCCTCAGTTCACGAATCTCAGGCATCACGCTCCAGCAAGAAATTGCATCCACGAAGCTCCGCACCGGATGATCGTCCGGCAACCTCAAATCCCTCTCCGCGCCGGATGCCTACATCCTTGGTCAGTATTGCCGAGACGCTGTAGACGTTGGCGAGATCAAATACGCGCAGAATGCCGCGCTCTCCGTCGGGCACTTCGGTCATCGGATCCTCCGGGTCGGTGACAACAACGCGCATCCACGGCGGCGCGTAGAAGATGCCGTCGCCGCCGCGCGAGTAGCATTGACTCAGCAGCTCGCACATCCCGTACTCACTGAATATGCGGCGGCGCGGGAGTCCGAAGCCTGCGGCGAGGCGCGAATGCAGTTCCTCCCGCGAAACCTCGCGCCGGTGCGTCTTCATTCCACCGGTTTCGATGACGACACTTTCAGCAGGAATCTTATAGGACCCCGCCTCAACGAGATCGAGCAGGCCAAACGCCGCTCCCAGGAGGACGACGTCCCTTCCCCTCTCAACTGCGTCCTCGAGCAGCGAAACATTCTCCAGAAAAAACCCGCTGCCTTCATCCCCAAAAGTCTCAATAAGCTTCCGGGCCATATAGACGAGCGAGGAACGGTGGCCGCGGTCGACGTACGACGGCAAATGCGCGAGAATCGTGCGGCGGCGGCCGCCGAAAACCGACTCGAAGTGGCGGAGCGCCGAGCGATCGTAGACGGCGAGGTCATGAACGTGGTGCCGCGACGTGCCCATGGAGCCGGTACCGGAACTCTCGAATACGGCAGCGCTCGATTCGGGCCGCGCCGTGACGGCCGCCAACTTGAACGCATCAATCGGTAACGGCGGCGCGCTACGCCAGCCGTCCCAACTTACATCCCCCCCAACAAAGCGGCGATAGACGTCGTTCTCGGCCGCCTGAAAACGGAAAACGGCTTCGGCAAGCTCCTCAAACTCATCCGGTCGATCAGGTTGAAGCTGATCAAACCGTTCGACAACCTCAGTAACCGTCACCGGCAGAGCGCTCCTCACTTACTGGAAACGGATCGAGCAGCCGTATGCTCGCGTTTCGGCCACATCCACGGGGCCGCCGGCAAGGACGGCATCGAGCGCTTCGGATACATAACGGCGCTGCGCGCCGCCCGCATCGCTCGGACTATCGTCGAACGTGCCCATGTAGACAAGGCTGTTCGAGCTGTCGAAGACGTAGAAATGCGGTGTGCGCTCGGCGCCGAGTGCTCGCGCCAGCTCCGACCCTTCATCCATGATATACTCAGCATTGAACGCCGCTGCAGCTTCTCGGCTCTGCTCCGGCGAATCCGCGGGGAAGGCTTCCGGATCGTTCGCATTAACGAGTATGAACGATACGCCGCGGCCGCTGAAGTCGTTGATGACGGAGTTGAGGCGGTCGGCGTATCGGTCGGTCCATGCGCACTGGTTGGACCAGAAGACGAGGACGGTGGCCGAATCACCGAGCCGGCTGGAGAGCGTAGCCGAACTGCCCGACGGCGACGCAAAGCTCCGGTCGAGCTGCGGCATTTGACTCCCAAGCGGCGGAGCCTGAGCGAATGCACGTCCGGCAAACGACGTCAGAATGACGAGAACAAGAACACGAAGTGCTTTGATGAGCATGCGTGACATCGAGCGGTGGATGGCTTGTGACACTCGGCCGTTTGACGCGGACAGGTGCGAATGGTTCAACTTATGGCGAGGTCCCGTGTCCGACTTCCGCCGTCACCCGCAAGAGCGGATAGTATGCCTGGCCCTCGATCTCGTCGTCGAGTTTGTTCCAGGCAAGCAGTCCGTCGTCCGACCTCGGCTCCAGTAGTACGAACGCCAGGCGTGCCAGAGGTTGATGCATGTCGACGCGGTACCAGCCGGCGGGGATAACCATGCGGAGGCGTTCGTATTCACCGTCGACCTCGCGCATGTGATGCCGCTCGAACTCGCGCTCGGCCGTGCGGCTCTCATCGATGCGAAATCGCTCGACCTCCAGCGTGTCTTCGCGGCCGATCTGTTCATAGCGTATGCCGTGCAGCGACAACGCCTCGAGAACGTGCACGAGGTGGCCGGGAATCAGGTAGGCCTCGGGCACGCGTTCCGTTTCAGTCGGCGTAAATGCGCCGTGCTCGAACATCTCCTCAGGCCGCCGCACATCGAGCCGACGGTAGATTATATCTCCGGTGAACGGGTGCATCTCCTCGGCGACATCGCCCATCAGAATTTCGACAGGCTCGGGCGATTGCTCAAACGTGGCTCGGAGCGCCATCTCCGTCCCCACAATCTCCTCGACATCGGATTCCATCGCCACCGCGCGGATCGCCTGTGCGTTTTCCTGCGCATACTGCAGTATCTCGTCTACGAAGATGCGCGTGATGTCAACCCGCTCACGGAACGGCAGGTACGCGTACGCCTCGCTCAGAATCGCCGGCCGATTGCGCAGGCCGACATAGTTGTTATTGAAGCGGGGTCGGTAGTCGAACGTGTACCACCCGCGCGGCAGATCTTGACCGGGCCACGGCAGGTTGCCGTAGTAATATGTATCGATGTCGTACTGACCCTTGATCCGCTCCGTCATCGTGGGCAGCCAGTCGCCTCGCAGTAAATCGATGATGCCTGCTGATGTGTTCGGATTCAGCGGCGGCGCATAGGTGAGGTGATATCCATGGTGCGTGCCGTTGGTAGCATGCAAATCGACGACAACGTGGGGGTCGTAGTCGCGCAACAGCGCGATGAGACCGCGCGTCTCGGGCGCATCGACTTTCGTATGATCACGGTTCAAGTTATAGCCGCGGGCGTTGGCGCGCGTGCCCATGCCGCCGAGCGGCCCGTGCTGAGGACCGCGATTATCCAGCGCTATCGCCTCATTGCCGTCGGCGTTGTAAATCGGCGCGACCAGGATCACCAGCGAGTCGAGCATCCGGTCGTATCGCCCCTCCGCCATCGCGCGCAGCATCATCAACGATGCCTCCTTCCCTTCCACCTCTCCGCCATGGATGTTGGCCATGATAAACACCCGCGTCTTCTCGACACGTCGCACATCGGCCGGGGCAGCACTTCGCACATCCCCAAAAACCACCAGCGGCAATGCGCGACCTTCTGTCGTATAGCCAAACGTCGTCTGGAACAACCGGTCGGAGTTCGCCACCACCACATCGACAAAGTTCATCAGCTCGTCGTAGCGCGTCGTTTCGATGAAGTCAGTTGCCTCCGCCCGCGTTTCCACGAACGCAAGATCGGCCAGTTGAGCCCGCACCGACGTCGCCGGCAGTACGAGCATCACCGGCAGAAGGATCATGATGGTCCAGAAGTGCCTCATCGTAAAGACCTGTTGCTCTTCCATTCGCTTGTCACAACTCAGTCGCGCGATATCGAAGCCGGCCCGAGCGTTCGGCTCACCATCACGCCGTTCAGCAGATACAGGATGGCCGCCGCACCGCCCCACTGCACCAGGCACGTCATGACGCTGTATGGGTCGAGCGGATTGAACCAGGTGTCGGGCGCGAACTCCGCCGCCGAGAGGTAAAGCCACCAGACAAGAAGTGCCACGGCTTGCGTTGGCACGAGATACTTGATCGCGAAGTCCCAAACTCGACCCGGACTCCAGTCGCCAGGCGTACCCTCGAGTTCTTCCGTCCGGAATTTAGTCACGCCGTATCGGATCGCGGCAAACGCCACGAAGGCGCCACTGATAATCAGTGCGATCCCCCACACGAAATCCTGATTCCCAAAAATATCGAGGTTCACGGCCGACGGCACGCCAAGCAGAAAGCCAACAAATGCCACGCCCATGACCGCCTGCGGGCGCCGGATGCCCATGTCGACGAACACGCGCGTAGCCAACTCAATCATCGACACCAGCGACGTAAAGGCGGCAAACGCCAGTGCGAGAAAAAACAGAATCGCCAGCACCTCGCCGAAGGCCATCTGCGCAAACAGCTGCGGCAGCCAGATGAATGTCAGCCCTGTCGATGCCGGGCCGCTCGTTTTCATCACATCGAGTACCTCGCCCTGGCTCATCTCCGCACCGAGAATCGCAAAGACGGTCCCAAACACGATCGTCGCTGCCATCAGCGAGACAACGTTATTTCCCAAGCCAGTCATTATGGCGTTCTTCACCACGCCGTGCCGCCGTTGCATGTACGCGCCGTACGTCAGAATCAGGCCCCATCCGGCGCCGGTATCCCACGCGTTCTGCGTCAGCGCCTCGAGCCACACCTGCGGCCGCGCCAGGAGATCCCACTGCGGCGTAAATAGAAACGTCAGGCCGTCGATCGCTCCCGGCAGCGTCACCGCGCGCACCACGCAGATCACCACAATCGTCAGCAGCGTCGGCAGCAACACTTTGCTCACACGCTCGATACTTGCCACGCCCTTCCACACCGCGAGCGCACCGAGGCCCATCGCCAAGGCGTGAAACGCCACCGGCAGTCCGCCGGCCTGAAACCGGTCCCACACGCCCATCGCCGACTCCGTCGATAGCGGCAGCGGATTCAGCAGCATCTCCTGGAAATAAAAGATGCACCATCCCGCCACCACCGAGTAGTAGAACATGATGGCCGTGGCAACGAAACCCACAAACGCACCCATCCAGCCAAATTTCCGCCCGGCAATCGACGCGAACGTCCCCACCACGCCCTTCCGCCCCTTCCGCCCAAGCGCATACTCGGCGATGATTAGCGGCACGCTCCAGGCGAAAAGGAAGATCAGCCACGCAAACAGAAACGCGCCGGCGCCGTCCTCACCACCGTTCTGCGCGGCGATCCGCGGAAAACGCCAGATGTTGCCCGTGCCAACGGCAATGCCGAGCACACTCAGCAACAGGCCAATGCGAGATGAAAAACGCCGTCCACCGTCTGGACCGTCGGGCATCTGTCGTGGAGGTCGGGTGATGAGATCCGTCTAATCGAGCCGGCTGCCCCTTACTTCCTTGCCCTACATGATGCAGCCGGCAGCCCGATGATACGCGAAAATCAAAACGATTGAGATACCCCGGTGCACAGACCGCCCGAATGGCGCGTCGACCGCCCTCCGCTGCCCTGTGCCCGGGTGCAGAGTCTTTCCGGCTGTTTTTTTGGGGAAGAACCGGGCTAGGCCTCGCCGGGGTTCGCCAACCTCAAGCCGGGACGATCTGAGTCGGCACGTTGCTCGTTCCGCTCTTACGTCGGTCTCTTCGGACGCACAGAATGGCGCCGCGAAGCTCCAGTCTTATCCGCCTACGTGCGACACAGCCTGAACCAGCGGATCAGCTACGGCCTGAGGCTTCGTCATGCTGAGGCCGGCGCGCCGCACGATTTCGTCGGTCGCGTTCGCATAATCCCGCGAGCCACGCGACGACGGGCTCGTGTCGAAGGCGGACGTTCCGTCGGAGTGCATCTCGGCCAGCGCCGCACTCGTTCGGATGATGCTCTTCATCACTTTGTCGCCGTACTTATTGCGGAAGTATCGGCGGTACATCTTGTGGCTGTTCTTCCGCGCATCGACCTGCGTGAACAGGAAGAGCGGATCCGCCAACTCCGGATTCAGCCTTTCCTGCACCAGTTGCGTGGTCTGCGCCGTCTGCTCCGCACCCAGCACCGGCTGGTACTCCGGCGTCACCGGTACAATCAGATGGCGGCTCGCCACGAGCGCGTTCAGGCTGTAGACCGTTACGGCCGCAGCCGTGTCGAAGAGCACGATGTCGTAGTCGAGGCCTTGCTGCAACGCTTCCTTCGCCCAGAACACATCGGTCGGCTTGTTTAGCCGCCGCAGCGAGCGCGTCAGTCCGTACGATGCCGGCAGGATGTCAAACGAGCGGACCGACACGGTCGGCACGTCTCGCAAGTTGACCTGATGATCGAACAGCGCCAGCGATGACTCGGCCTCCGGCGGCTCCGCGATGCCCATCGTTCGCGTTAAAAAACCCTGCGGATCGAGGTCGATCACAAGGGTACGCCGGCCACTCATGCCAAGCGCCGCCGCGACGTGGATCGCAGAGGTCGTCTTGCCTGTGCCACCCTTATGATTACAAATGGTGAGAACGTGCATATGCTCGATGTGTGGTAACGCCTGTGCACAATGTGCGCGCCCAAGTTACCTTTGGGCACCTGGGCTGTCAACTCGTTTCATGCCCGTGCATCGGCCGGCAGCCGCTAATCTCAAGGCCACGGCCACACGGTTTTCTTCTCTCGCCACTTCTTCTTATGCGCTTTCGGGTACCCTTTGTCCTTGCCTCCGCATCCCCACGGCGGCGGCAATTGCTTGAACTGATCGGTATCGACTTCCGCGTACAGCCGAGCCATGCCGATGAGTCGACCGACGGCTCGCTCGCCCCGGACGAGCTCGTACGGCAGATCGCCGCACGTAAATGCCTGTCGGTGGGCCGTGAGCTCGGCGATGCCCTCGTGCTCGGCGCCGACACCATCGTTGTTCTCGACGGTGAGGTGCTTGGCAAACCGCAGGACGAAGCCGATGCGGGGCATATGCTCCGCCGGTTGAGCGGCAACACACACGTGGTCTATTCCGGCATCGCCCTCTATTACTCCGGCGCCGACCGCATGGTCAATGCCACCGCAGCCACGCGGGTGACGTTCGACGATCTATCCGACGGAGAAATTGCTGCGTACGTTGCCGGTGGCTCACCGATGGACAAAGCCGGCGCTTACGGCATTCAGGACGACCGCGGCGCCCTGTTCGTCTCCCGCATCGACGGCGATTACTACAACGTTGTCGGTCTGCCGATGAACCTGCTGTACCGGACGCTCAAGTCGGAATTCAGTGATCTCATCGTTGAGACTCCCTCGTCGTAAATTCGCCCGGCCCTGCGGAATCTACGAGGGGTCTCGAACGTTGCGGCGGCTTCAATCAGCAGATTGCTGTTTCCGCGGTGCTCCAGGCCTGAACGAATCGAGTTGACCGAGGCGTCTCCAAGGCTACTTCGCGAAGCGCCTACGACGCAAAACACTGGGCTGGTCGATACCTCAACGGCCTGAAATCTTGTGATGTCATGAGTGAACTTACGATCGGTCTTGTGCAGATGCGCTGCACCGACGATCGGCAGGAAAACCTCGATCGTGCCGTCGAGATGACGCGCGAGGCCGCGTCGAAAGGTGCGCGTGTGGTCTGCCTGCCGGAATTATTTCTGTCGCACTATTTCTGCAAAAGCGAGGACCACTCGCGCTTCGGTCTTGCCGAACCTATCCCGGGGCCGGCGACGCAGCGCTTCGAAGTCGTTGCCGCCGAGTCGGGCACCGACGTCATCGTAAGCCTATTTGAGAAACGCGCCGAAGGCCTGTATCATAACACCGCTGCCTATATCAGCACCGAGCGCGGCTACGTCGGGAAGTATCGCAAAATGCACATCCCCGACGATCCGCTCTTCTATGAGAAGTTCTACTTCACACCTGGCGATCTCGGCTTCAAATCGTTTGCGCACGACGACACGCGCATCGGCACGCTGATCTGCTGGGATCAGTGGTATCCCGAAGCAGCGCGTCTGACGGCGATGCAAGGAGCCGGTGTCTTGTTTTATCCGACCGCCATCGGCTGGATGTATGATGAGAAGGATGAGTGGGAGGCGCAGCACGACTCGTGGGAGCTCATCCAGCGCTCACACGCCGTGGCAAACGGCTGTTTCGTCGCTGCGGTAAACCGTGTGGGATATGAGCCGGCGCCGGACGGCGACCCCGGCATCGAGTTCTGGGGCCAGAGCTTCATCGCCGGGCCCGACGGTCAGGTGATCGCGCGCGCGGCAGCCGACAGCGAGGAGATACTCATCGCCACGCTCGATCTGTCGCGTCTGGACGAGCAGCGCACCGTCTGGCCGTTTTTCCGCGATCGGCGGATCGATGCCTATCAAGATATCACCAAGCGATACCTCGATGATGAAGCCTGAAGCCTCGCGTGGGGGGCTTGACGACCCGCCGGCACAGTTCGGTTACCGGATGCCGGCCGAGTGGGAGCCCCACCGGGCGACGTGGTTGTCATGGCCGCATAATCTTGACACGTGGCCCGACGAGTTGGCCGAAGTCGAGCACACGATGGCGCTCGCCGCGAAGGCGCTGGCAACGGGTGAAGCCGTCTACATCAACGTCAACAATCTCGACCAGGAGCGCCACGTACGAACAGTTCTGGACGAGGCAGGCGTACGTGGCGAAGTCCGCTTCTTCCATATCCCCACGAACGACGCCTGGATTCGCGATCACGGCGCAATCTTCGTTGTCGACGACGAAGGCGGGCTCGCGGCCACATCGTGGAGATTCAACAGCTGGGGCGAAAAGTATCCGCCATGGGATAATGACAACGCCGCATCGGATAAGATGGCGGCAGCACTTGGCGTGCCCACGTTCGACGGCGGGATGATTCTCGAGGGCGGCGCGATCGACGTGAACGGCGCC
>CBFGYX010000011.1:0-15573 GCA_965653075.1 uncultured bacterium | reverse complement strand
CGTAACGCTTGCACAGGATGCGAAACGGTGGGTCGCTCACGTCTTCCATCGGTGCAAGGAAGAGCGGCCGTGCGCCGAATTTGATGTCGCCGATCTGCATTCTCGAAAAAGAAGCCGCGGGAGTCCGCGAATTAGGAGAGGTCGGCTGGAACGGACCCGGAATTACCCCTGTTCCGCGCTCGTTACGCCGCGCTTATTGAACCACAACTATTGGCTGATTTCTCGTATATACCTTCACCATGCGTAAACGGCGTTCGCACGACACGTGATTTTTCTACACCCCACATCACCCTCACTCTGAAGATGCTGATGAAGACTACCGCCCACCGCGCGCTTACCGTGATATTCATCCTCACCACGTCGGTCTTCCTCGCCGGTTGCGGCCCGAACCTTTTCGATCGTATGGGCAACTTCTGGTCGTTGGGCTGCTGCGGCATCGTGGTCGTGATTCTCGACGTCATCGCACTATTGGAGCTTGCGGGTAGCTCACGAAGCGGCGGTGACAAGATCCTGTGGGCACTTCTCATCATCTTCTTTCCCGTGGGCGGCCTCATCCTCTACTACTTCTTCGGGAGGAAGTAAGGCTGAGGCATCACGACGCAATGACAAGGCATGCCACATGATGGTCATGTCATGTGATGGTGATGTCTGCGTGTAATGCCCTGCTGCGTGCACGCAATTTCTTAAAGTGAAAGGCGGCAACATAGACGCTCGAAATGGATCAGAGAGCGCGGATGATCTTGTTGCACTCTTCCTCCATGCCGTGAAAACTAATTCGCTGTGCACGCCGCTTCTGGTTCTGGCGCTGCTCATTGCCGGATGCTCTGGAAGCTCGTCGCCAAAGCTCCATTCTGATGCAGGCGAGGGCGGCATCGTGCTGCTCATCTCGCTCGATGGGTTCCTGCCGGATTACCTTGAGCGGTATGACACGCCGAATCTCGATCGTCTCGCCGCCGAAGGAACGCGCGCCGAGTCTCTGATACCCGCTTTTCCTCCCAAAACATTCCCAAATCATTATTCCATCGTCACCGGTCTGCATCCGTCGAACCACGGCGTGGTCTCGAATACGATGTACGATCCTGAGATGGACGCGACGTTTCGGATTTCGGATAACGACGCTGTTTCTGACGGACGCTGGTGGGGAGGCGAGCCACTTTGGGTGACGGTGCAGCTGCAAGGAGGCGTCGCCGCGACCTTCTTCTGGCCCGGTTCGGAGGCAGAGATCGGTGGCGTGAGACCTCGCTACTGGAAAAGGTACGAACACAACTTCCCCAATCATCAGCGTATCGACACCGTCCTCGCCTGGATAGATCTTCCTGAAGAAGAGCGGCCGTCTTTCATCACGCTCTACTTTTCAGATGTCGACTCGCAGGGACACGCCCACGGTCCGTTTGCTGAGGAGACGGAACGGGCGGTAGCGCACGTCGACTCGCTAATCGGCTTGATGTTGGACGGATTAGAAGCGCGAGACATCCTCGATGAGATTGATCTGATCGTCGTATCGGATCATGGGATGTCGGAAGTCTCGAGCGATCGCGTGGTCATCCTCGATGATTATGTGGATATCGATGATTTACACATCGTCGATCGGTCTCCCGTGCTGATGGCGAGGCCGATGGGTGTTGATGCACGTGCGATTGTCGAGGCGTTGAACGAATCGCCTCAGCTCGATGCGTATCATCGTGACGACGTGCCGGAGCACTGGCATTTCAAAGATCACGTCCGCATACCGGAGGTCATTGCAGCGGCCGCCGACGGTTGGACGATCATGACTCGCTCGCAGTATGAGCGCTTTGGCCACGAAGTCAAAGGTGGGGCTCACGGCTATGACAACCTGCTTCCGTCGATGCGCGGCATATTCATCGCACGCGGACCGTCGTTCGAAGCGGGGCAAGTCGTCGGACCTTTTGGTAACGTTCATCTCTATAACATGATGGCGGCCATTCTTGGCGTCGATGCCGCTCCCAACGATGGCTCGATCGACAGCGTGAGCCACGTGTTCGACCTCACTCAACTTCAGCCGTAGATCCCGGAGATCATCTCGACTATGATTCGTGGCCGCGCCTGGTCTTTGATCGCCGCCCTTTTCGTTACCATCGGTTTCGTTGGTGATGCTGCGTCACAGTCGTCCGGTCTGTTGTTGGGCCTGCGGTATCAGACCGAAATCGACCGGCCCGTTCCCTACTATTCCGGTGATGCCGATTCCCTTAGCCGAGACGCCTACCTCACGCTATACGTGACGCGGCAGGGACGTTCGGTTCAGGTAGCAGAACGGTTCGACGGCCTCCTCATCCCTTCCGGAAGTGACTTCATCCGCGCCGGTTCGAAGCGTAGCGTTTACAATAACTGGGTGGAAGATTTCGTCTGGACATCCCGGCACGGAGCGCGCCCCGAAATACCTGGTATCCAGCCGTACAACGGAGAGAACTGCGAGGGGCATCGGAGTCAGCGTATCCGCTTCGCGACAGCGCGCTACCTCTCGCTCGAAGAGCGAACGGCAGGCTACTGCGCCGGTGCGCCGCACCCGTGGTTCTTCCAGACATTTGCCGTCGTTCCGATTGACTCGACGGCGCATACGGGGCTCGACATCGAACACGTACTCGGCGATCGCGCCCGGCGTGCATTCGACAACCAGGTCGATCGTCTGTCGGATATTGATGGCGAAGATGTTTTCATCTCTCATCCAGATCCCGCCAACTGGGCCATCATCCGCGATCGAGGCGTGTGGCGGGCGGTCGTGCGATTCAGTCTGGCCGATCATATTGCGGTCGATGCCACGGAAGACGTTATGCTGGACGTCGCCATCCCTACCCAAATTGCACCGAGAAATCAACGGCTCATCCCGTGGGATTCGATCCGCCGCGTTGCCCCAGGAGCCATCGATTATTTCGTGGCACCTGGGCACGACCTCGTTGTGATCCTGCGTCGTGAGCATCTCACGGTTCATCCGCTCGAAGGCTCGACGATCGGCCGTCGCTTAATTGAAGTTGCGGTGCCGCGCGGTGCCCAGCCCGTACTGGCAAGCTGGGTGACGGGTGCCGACGTCGATACACGGCGAGGTCGTCTCGCGAGCATCCGCCGGCAACCACCAGTCATCAATTGATTGCTTTCTGAATCTATGGATTTGTCCCGCCCGTTCGAGGATCTCTTACAAGGCCTGAGCGCAATAATTCTCGACATGGACGGTGTGGTAATCGACTCCGAACCGCTGCATGAGCAAGCTCAGGAGTACATTTTCGAGAAGAACGGCCTCGACGTTCCTCCATCCGAGTATATGAACTTCAAGGGGCGGACCGAACACGATGTGTTCTCCTACATCTTGAAGCACTACGGTACGCCTCATCACGATCTGCAGACGCTTGTCGCTGCCAAGCACGAGGCGTATCACCTGTTACTCGCCGACGTCAAGCCTATTCGGGGTGTGACTGATTTTATCGAGACGTTCCGACCACATCTTCGCTTTGCGCTCACGACATCCGCGGCGGCCTCGAGCCAGCAGATCGTCTTCGACCGGCTCAGGCTCCACGACCGGTTCGAAGTGGTCGTGACGTCGGTCGACGTAACCTACTCCAAGCCACATCCCGACCCGTATCTCATCACGACGAGGCGCCTGGGCATCGATCCCGGCAACGCACTCGTCGTGGAGGACTCCCGACTTGGAATCCGCTCAGCTCTTGCGGCGGGTTGTGTGACCGTCGGACTCACCGGCACCTTTGATCGCGAAGATCTGGAGGCCGAGTCGCCGCATCTTGTTGTTGACTCGTTTGAAGAACTGACAGAGATCCTGAGCCCCGTAGCCAGCGCCTCGGCTTGACGCCATGCGATGAGTCTGCGCGTTCCGTCGGTTTTCCGTTACGATGGAACAATATCCCGAGAGATCAGCTAGGTCTCTCTCGGATATCTGTCAACATGTTCGGTATCCGCTACGGCATTACCTCCCTCCTCCGCGCCTGCGGCCGCGAAACTGCCGCCTCGTCGTCCTACCCACTACCCTGTGATCATCATGCATGCGATCGTCGACGTCCGCATTGCCACCAGCGACAACAGCACCATCACGGCGATGGAACTGCTCGAGGAATTTGCCGACAGTACTCCGTCCTGGTCGTACCTCGAAGACGACACGCGGTACTATTCAGAGTCCCGAGGATGCCCCGCTTGCGTGCTTAGCCATGTACACTATCACCCTTTTGAAACCGTTGATTTCGCGTTCGCGGCAGAGGAGCAAAAGCAAGGTGGTCCGGTCCATCTGATGGTGGTCGAACCGACCGACACATCACAATCAATAGACCTCGAAGATCGCGATCGACTGGTCCGCGAGTTTATCAAAGCCTTCAACGGGTATGCGGAATCCGGCAATGTACCGGTAGAAGTGACGGCCTCGGAAAGTGAAATAGCCTGAAGTAATTTTCCTTAATGACCTCCGGCCGGTGCTGGTCCACCACTTGCGGTGGTTACTGTGGGAGGTCATCCGATCCGGCGCAGTCTGGCAAACCGCAGCGCCATCTTCTTCTGGCCGACGTGTGGGAAGAAAACCACGGCCCTCGCTGTGTCTCCACGGCCTTCCATCGAGAGCACCTTGCCTTCGCCGAAGGTCTCATGCTCTACTCGTGCGCCGGGCACGATCTCACCTTCACCTTCATCATACACGATGCGGCGCTCGGGCGCCGAGGCAGGCTTGGTCTCCGTACGCAGATTGCGCCGCCAGTAATTGGGATCTGCGTTTTCGTACGAGAAATTATCAGCGGTCGAGTCGATGGAGAACCGGCCGGACTTCTGTTCTAGCGGCTCGCCCGCCTCCGTGCGCACGACGGACGGATCGATCTCGTCCAGGAATCGGCTTCGGACTGAGGTTTCGTGCTGCCCGTATCGGAACCGGCTGCGTGCGTAGGTGAGGAATAACAACTCCTTGGCGCGCGTGGCTCCCACGTAAAACAGCCGGCGCTCCTCCTCGAGCTCCGTCGGGTCTTGTGCCGCCTTGGCAAGCGGGAAGAGCCCTTCCTCCAACCCACTCACAAAAACGACCGGGAATTCAAGCCCCTTGGATGCGTGCATCGTCATCAGCGTCACGCGGTTGTCGTCATCCTCGTCTTGCGCGTCGGCGTCGGTTAATAACGACACCTCCTGCAGGAACGTCGGCAGCGCACGCGTCGGGTCATCAGAAGCCGCTGCATACTCGGCGATGGCACTGATGAGCTCCTGCACGTTCTCCCACCGCATCAAGCTCTCAGGCGTGTTCTCCTTCCGAAGATCCTCCAGGAGTCCCGCCTCGCTCACAAGAGACCGAGCGAGATCTTCGGCAGGAACTGATTCGAGCTTCGCGGCCTTCCCTGCAATAAAGAAGCGGAAGGCTTCGACGGCGTTGTGAGCACGGCTCGCCAAGCCTATTTCGCCGAGCCGTTCGATGGCTTGCCACAACGTGACACCCTCCCGCCGGGCAAACTCAATCAGTTGCGCTTCCGTTCGGGCACCGATGCCACGCGTGGGATAGTTGATCACGCGTCGGAGGCTGACTTCGTCGTTGAGGTTCACGATGAGCCTCAGATACGCGAGGACATCCTTGATCTCCTTCCGCTGATAGAACGCGACGCCGCCGATCAGTCTGTATGGGATGCCCGCCCGTCGAAAGACGTCCTCCAGCGATCGGCTCTGCGCGTTGGTGCGGTACAACACGGCGAAGTCCCGGTATGGGAAACCGGCCCGGGTGCGAAGATCGCGAATATACCGTTCAATCTTCTGCGCCTCGTCTTTCTCCGAGAGCGCCTCCGCCAGCATCACATGGTCACCCTCCTTGTTGTCCGTCCACAACTGCTTGTCGAGCTGTTGCTTGTTGTGGCTGATGATGGAGGAGGCCAGCTTCAGGATGCGCTGCGTAGAGCGATAGTTCTGCTCGAGACGGACAGTTCGCGCGGACTCGAAATCCCGCTGGAACGACAGGATGTTACTGATGTCCGCCCCGCGAAACGCGTAGATGCTCTGCGCATCATCCCCTACAACGCACAGGTTTTGATGTGCGTCTGCGAGTTTCTTCGCCAGCATGTACTGCGCGCGGTTGGTATCCTGGTACTCGTCGATGTGGATGTAACGCCAGCGCCGCTGGTATTTCTCGAGGACGTCGGGATGCCGATCGAACAACTCGATCGGACGGATGAGCAGGTCGTCGAAATCCATCGCGTTGGACTGACGGAGAATCTGCTCGTATGGACCGTAAATCCGCGATGCGTTGTCCTGTGCGAGTGTCGCGGCCATCTGCGCGTAGGCCTCGGGAGACACCAACTGGTTCTTCGCTCCCGAAATGAGCGACTGAATCGATCGAGGTGAGAACTGCTTCGGATCAATGTGGTGCTGCTCCATCAAGGAGCGTATGACCCGCTGCGAATCGTCGGAATCGTAAATCGTAAAATCCGACGTATAGCCGATCCGCTCGCCTTCCACACGAAGCATGCGCGCAAACGTCGAGTGGAACGTCCCCATCCACATTCCTCTGGCATGCTCCATCCCGATAAGCCGCTCTACGCGTTCGCGCATCTCGCGCGCGGCCTTGTTGGTGAAAGTCAGCGCCAGAACCTCAAACGGCCGGGCGCGGCCACTCGCCAGCAAATAAGCGATTCGATGGGTTAGCGTGCGGGTTTTGCCGGAGCCCGGGCCGGCCACAATGAGAAGCGGGCCGTCGGTGGTGCTGACGGCTTCCTGCTGGGCGTCGTTCAGACCTGAGAGAATCTTTGCTGCATCGAGCGACTGGTCTTCTTCTCTGGGGAGGTCGTCGAGGAGGCTGAACTGACGCATCGATTTTCAGGAACGAGGGCTTCGGCTAACAGGAATGTAGCCTTACGGAGGATGCGGTGGGTGGATCCGCCCTCGAAGCAGGTTCATTATCGAAAGGCATCATTCACTGAGTGGGCATGCGTCTTCGAAAGATCTCCCGGCCGAACTTCCGTCCGGCGCATGTATCCCCAGCCGATCACTCGTTATCTTCGCACGCGTGATCCGCGCGGAAGGCTCTGCGAACCCTGCTGGATCACGACGCTCATCATCCTCAACTCCATTCGGGAGGCCGACACGCACCTGCCGTTCCTGTTAATTTTGACGAGGCTTAATTGTATATTAGGCCCGCCATCAATTGGGCGGCCTCCATCTTCCGATATTTATGGATTTCGTTGACCTCATTCGTGGCGTTCTGGGCCTTACCGTCCTGCTCGCCATTGCCTTCGCGTTCTCCTCCGGCCGACGTCAGATTAACTGGCGGATCATCGGTGCGGGCCTTGGGCTGCAGATCGTCCTCGCACTTTTTATTCTGCGCGGATCTGAGATGGGGGCGTTCTTTGCTCCGCTTGGCTGGCCGAAGGCGCTGTTTTCGTGGATTAGTCGGTTCTTTGTGCTCGTGCTGGAATTTACGGAGGCCGGCACGCAGTTCGTCTTCGGCGCCCTCGGAATGCCGTCGACGGTTTTGGGAGGTGGACAGGAGTTGGGCGTCGTCTTTGCCTTTCACGTCCTCCCTACCATCATTTTCTTCGCGTCCTTGATGGCCATCCTATACCATCTTGGGATCATGCAAAAGGTGGTTCAGGGGATGGCGTGGCTCGTTCACAAGACGCTCGGCACCAGCGGCCCGGAATCACTCTCGGTGGCTGCAAACGTCTTCGTAGGGCAGACCGAAGCGCCGCTGGTTGTGCGGCCTTATCTGAGCAGGATGACGCGGTCGGAACTGATGGCGGTCATGGCCGGCGGCATGGCCACGATCGCGGGTGGTGTGATGGCGGCATACATCCAGTTTCTTGGGCACTCGTTCGCCGACGCTCACGGTGTTTCACTCGATGTCGCTCGACAGATGTTCGCCGAGCAGTTGCTCGGCGCGAGCCTGATGGCGGCGCCGGCAGCACTTCTGCTGGCCAAGATCATGATTCCGGAATCCAGTCAGACCGAGACAAGCGACGCCACGAAGGCGGACATTGAACAGCCGTCGAAGAATGTGATCGACGCTGCGGCGGCGGGTGCGGCCGACGGACTCAAGCTGGCGCTCAACGTTGGCGCGATGCTGATTGCCTTTCTCGCCTTGATCGCGATGGCGAATTACTTCCTCGGCATCGGCGGAGGCTTTTTTGGTATCGACCTTACGCTCGAGCTCATCTTCGGGTGGGTCTTCGCGCCCATTGCCTGGGTGATCGGCGTGCCATGGGCCGACGCCATGCAATTCGGATCGTTCGTGGGCATAAAGGTGGTCGCCAATGAGTTCGTGGCATATCTGGCGCTCGCAGGTGGAATCGAGGCGGGCGTGCTCTCGCCTAAGACTATAGTTATGGCGACTTTCGCGCTGTGTGGCTTTGCAAACTTCTCGTCGATTGCCATCCAGATCGGCGGCATCGGTCCGCTGGCTCCTGAACGCACCGGCGAGATCGCCCAGCTGGGTCTGCGAGCCGTGCTGGCAGGAACGCTCGCCAACCTGATGACGGCGACAATCGCAGGTGTCGTCATCGGATAATTCCCAATCAGATTTTACCCGGTTTTATGATCGCTGACTGGTTCGTTGAACTAAGTGCCGTCAATCAAGCCCTGATCGCCGGCCTGTTTACGTGGGGCATGACAGCGCTCGGCGCATCGCTGGTATTCTTCATGCGCCGCATCAATCGTAAACTACTCGATCTGATGCTGGGGTTTGCGGCGGGCGTTATGATCGCGGCGAGCGTGTGGTCGCTGTTGCTGCCGGCGATTGACATGGCCGAGGCGCGGGGCCTTCCGTCATGGATGCCTGCTGCGGTGGGATTTCTGGTAGGTGGTATTTTCCTTCGTATAGCCGATCAGTTCCTTCCCCACCTCCACCTGGGAGCACGTCGATCAGAGGCCGAGGGTGTTTCGACAACCTGGCGGCGCGCCACGTTGCTCGTACTCGCCATCACGCTGCACAACATCCCTGAGGGGCTTGCCGTCGGCGTTGCATTCGGCGCAGCCGCAACTCAACTCGACATCCCCACGAGTGCCACACTGGCCGGTGCCATCGCCCTCGCTCTTGGAATCGGCCTTCAGAACTTTCCTGAAGGCGCGGCGGTGTCGATGCCGCTCCGGGGCGAGGGCGTTTCTCGCGGTAAGGCGTTCTGGTACGGGCAGCTATCCGGCGTGGTTGAGCCTATCTCCGCCGTTCTGGGCGCCGCTGCCGTTCTCGCTGTTGATCCTATCCTTCCCTACGCGCTCGCTTTTGCTGCCGGCGCAATGATCTACGTGGTCGTCGAGGAGCTCATTCCCGAGTCGCAGCGGCACGGCAATACCGACCTTGCGACGCTCGGCACCATGGGTGGATTCACCGTGATGATGATCCTGGACGTGGCGCTCGGCTAAGACGCTCGGCTAACGCGGGGCGCATCACTGCGTATCGAAGTTGATGTTGAAGCGCGCCCAGGCGGGGATAGCGTCCCACTGCCCACGAGAGAGCAGATACGCCGGCCGCCACTTCATCTCGGTGGTCGCCTTCATGGCGATATCGTCCAGCACGGGGTGCACACTGTCGAGGAGACTGACGGCCACAGGTTGGCCTTCCTCATTTAGATAGACCTGGGTTCTCACCCGGCCGCTGACACCGGCCGCGCGCAAGCTGTCAGGATACACGATGCGCACGTCCTCTCCGAGACGCGACGTGGTGCGGGGTTCCTGGAAGTGCTTGGTCAGTGTTTGATATGCCTCGCGCTTCAGCTCTTCCTGGTCACGACCTTCAAAGTTGTTTTCAATCTGCGGTGCCACGCGGAGCGTGAAGAGAGAGTCAACGACTTCGGGATGGTTACGGTAAGCTCGGATAAGTGACTGCCTGATGCTCGATAACACCTGGCCGGCACCGAAAGGAGCATAGCTTGCTCCGACATCCATTGTTTGCAGAGAAGTCAGGTCGCGGAACGCTACTGAGGTGTCGACTCCTTCTATCCACCATTTCGTCCCATCGGCTTCCCATCCGTCAGGTGCACCAGGGTTGTACGATGATCCTCCACCGCAGGCGGCAAGTAGAAACAGCAAGGGCGTCAGCAGTAAAAGAACGGCGCGTTTCATAGGAAGCATCTGAGTGTCGGAGCGTCGATCAAGAGACAGACGAAATGGTGCAGCGTTGCTCATTGTCGAGAGAAGCCCGCGTGAAACTCAAGACGGCTTCTCAGCGGCGAGCGTCGCAAGACGTACGAAGAAACGACGGCGATCCATCGCCACCACGCGTACCTCGCTCCCCGCTGCTACATAATCCCCCTCTGTCGCCACCTCGATTCGTTCGCCGTCGATCTCGACCACGCCCGTCGGACGCAGCGGTGTAACGGCACGTCCCACTCTGCCGAGGTATTTCGAGCGTGCCTCGTTCTCGCGAGCGGTCACCTCTTCGTCGGTCCGGAGACTGGCCGCCAACACGAATCGATCCCACACACCCGATTGCCGCGCCGTATAAAAAAGCACTCCGCCAACTCCTAACGTCACAAGGACGGCGAGGATACCGCCGGTAAATCCTTGTTCAGCAAACATATACCCGAGCCCGAACACGACCGCGAGCAGTCCCGAGATGCCGATTACGTTGAAGCCCGGCACGAAGTAGACTTCGACCGCCACCAGGATGAGGCCGCCCAGGATGATTGCGATGGGAAGGAAGAACTCCACGGGCACTCGTTATGAGATGGAAGGTGAAGACGTGCCTTCGGCGACCGGGTCGTGCAGCCTCACCTCTACCCTACTCCCCCGCACTCTGTTTACGCGGACGGTTGCGCCGGATGGAACGTACTCGCCTGATGTGATAACGTCAATTCGCTCGCCGTCGATGTCGGCCGTGCCCGACGGGCGGAGTGGCGTCAGCGCGCGCCCGATGCGGCCTACCAGCGCCTCGTTCTCATCGGCGCTCGTATAGCCGGTTGCGCTCGAAAGCTCTGGCGTCAATACCAACCGATTGAAACGCTCGGAGTGTGGTAGATACCGGCTTAGAGAGAAGATCAGGACGATCAGCAATACCAGCGTTACCGCCATTGTCGAGATCGCAGACGTAACGGCGGCACCGCTGGGAAAGACAAATCCGACGTTCCCGATGAGCGATGCACCAAGCGAGAAGACGGTGAGCACGATGCCGAGAATCCCTGCAACGCCAAATCCGGGCAAAATGAATATCTCCGCCAGGATCAAAATGATGCCGATGACGAAGAGAACGAACTCCCAGCTGTCGACGAGGCCGAGCATATAATGCGGCGCAAAAAATAGCGTCGCGCCAAGGGCGGCCATCGTACCGGCGAAGCCCACGCCGGGTGTCTGAAGTTCGAAGTACAGCCCGCCGAGCATCATCAGCATGAGGATGGACTGTATCACCGGCGAGCCAAAGAACCTCAGCACGCGCTCGGAACGAGACGCATGGTGTTGGACCACTTCGGCATTCGACCGGCCAAAGCCATCAATCACCGCCTCCTTGTTAGCCAGAACGGCGTCGGCCACGCCGAGTCCCAGGGCTTCTGACGATGATAACGTGAGTACCTGCCCCGCCGGCGAGATTCCAATCAGCTCGAGGCTCTGATCGACCATGGCTTCGGCGATCTTCGGATCGCGGCCGCGAGCCTCTGCCGTCGACCGCATCAATCCGCGCATGTAGCTCTGGTACTTGTCCGGCATCGCCTCCCCCTCGCTGCCATCCACCACCGTAGCCGCGCCGATCGATGCTCCCGGCACCATCACAATGCGATCTGCGGCGTACGAGATCAAGGCTCCGGCTGAGGCGGCATTCTTATCCACGAACGCAACCGTCGGGACCGACGCGTTCAGGAGCCGCTTTCTGATGTTGTCGGCGGCCTCGACCAGACCGCCAAACGTATCCATATGAAGGATAACGAGGGAGGCTTCATTCGCTTCGGCTTCGCCGATCGCACGGTTGATGTAGCGCCACAACATGTTGTCGATCATCCCGTCAACCGGGACGATGTAGACGGGCCCGTCGGACGCATGCTCGAAGGAAAGCTCCTTCGGCGAACGCGCCTCATCGACTTCCTGCGCAATTGCTACTGTCGATCCGACGGACAAAACCGTCGAGGCGATCAGCGCTAATAGCAGCGGGGCAATCCGGTGTATATGGCGCATGGGAAGATGTTTTACAGGTGGGTCTTCCCGAACCTACGCAAAAAGTACTGGGAGGGATTCAGTTTTGCCGATGCATAACACACAATTGCTGCGGAAACCTGTTGCCGACGGCAAACCGCTTGATTACGACTCGATATAGACCGGCGTGCCGATATCGACGAGGCTCCACATGAGGTCCATGTGGAGGTTTTTCACGGCCACGCAGCCCTGTGTCCAGTTATCGTTGCCGCCGGTGCCATGCCCGTGGATCTCGATGAGCCCGCCGAGAGCGGTGTTCATCGGCGGCTCCTGTCCGTTCTGTTCGGCGCGGATGATGGCGTCTCGCTCGCGTTGGGAAATGAGCCCCTGGCGGTATCCGCGGTCGGCATCTGATGCGGTGGGATAATTCAGCACGAACGCCCGATGATATTGCGAACGGGGGTTCTTGCGTACGACGTAAAACGCGCCTTCCGGCGTGCGCCAGTCGTCTGGGCTCGCCAGACTGCCGCGCCGTTCTTTGTTGGCGAATGTGTTGAAGCCGAAATCCGCCGGAAACGTCGCCAGGAGGTCCATCCCTCGATAAATCCGAACTTCATTGCGCCGCTTCGACACGCGGATCCACACGTTGGATATGTCTTCCGTACGGATATACCCTTCCGCTCCATCCTCTGTGCGGACGAGGCTCATTGCTTCGCCGTTCTTAACCAGGTGCACTTGATCACGGAACGCCACCTGGCGCACCGGTAGCGAGCTGTCTGACCGCCGGAATATCGTCGCCTTCCGCGCCGTCACGTAATAGAGCGATGCGGCGGATGCCTCGACGGAGACGGGTTCCGTGTGAGACGATAACGACGGCTGGTCGAAGGCCGAGAGTAAGGGCAGCGCGACGAATACGAGCGCGGTGAGCGTTCCTAAGCGCTTCATAGTTGTGACAGATGTGATATCGCAGCGCTGCGAAGAAAACCTGGAAGTATCTGGAAATCAAGACCCTGCCGCGGATAAATCGGCAGACACGCGGTTTTCTTGGATCACCTCTTCATACGCTTCGATCACACCGGCCGTGACCGAGCCCGTCGTTACCCGATCGACAATTTCCTTCACTTCGTCGCTACCGTTCCGGGGGGCGTACGAGCGGCCGACGATCTCGAGCGCGGGGATGTCTCCGTTGGTATCGCCGATGTATGCGATCGCCTCGAGCGGTACGTCCAGTAAATCTGATATCCATTCGAGCGCCTGCCGCTTCGTGATATCGGTTACCGAGACATCGATGCTGATGGGCGTATCGAAAACATGGAAGCCTTCGAAGTTCTCGTAGACAAACTCCTGAACCCGCGGCACCGTCCGGATGATCTCATCAGGATCCGGCCCGACGATGCCGGCCTGGGTGCGTTTGCCGTGATCAAACATCATGGATGAGCCGGGCAGGCACTCTTTGTTGATCCAGGCGCGGATGTTGTCGAGCGCGTCGAGCGCTTCGTGTGTCAGCGCGGGATTCCAGGTAATCTGAGACGTCGCCGGGTCGAACATACCGCCTCCACTTTCGAACAGGACGGGGAATTCAAGTCCGAGCAGCTGGTAGATTGCCTCGACGTACGAATATGACCGACCCGAGCAGAGGCTGAAATCAGGCACCGCTGGATCGTCGCTGTGGATCAAGTCGACGAGGTGCCGGATGCGCTTGAGGTCGAAGGGTTGGTAAGGCTCGGCGAGGCATCCGTCGATATCGGATACGAAGAGGCGTGTCATTTTATAAACGAGTGAATCAAGAGCTGTTAGATGGGACCGGCAAATAAAGACCGGCAAATAAAGACCGGCGAATATGCACGGGCAAAAAGCAGCTCCTTCACCGGTTGGACGAAGGAAGCCGCTCGGTCGTGCGTCCGAAGGTTTGCTTGAAGAGCCCTGGATTCAGAGCGCCTGCTCAGTCAGTCCCGGCGCACAGCTGTGAATTGAGGCGAAGCCGAACCCGGTTCCCCCCAAACATGCAGCCTGTCGGCCATTCGAAACCGTCACATCGGAGTCGGGGCCGGCCACATGTACCGTAATCGCAGAGATGGGATTCTCCCGCGAGCGGTTCCTCATGAGGTTATCATGCTACTCGCTGACCTTCATGGTGACGCCGACCGGTCGGACAGTCGGCCGGCTGTGGGAGGGGCGGAGCGTGATCTCGCCGTCGTTAAGCTCGGCGTACACGACCTCGCCTTCGGTGCTGACTTCGAGCAGGACGGTTAGCGTGTCGAGCAAACCGTCTCCAGGTGATCTGAGACGTAGCCGGGTCGAACATACCGCCTCCACTCTCGAACAGGACGGGGAATTCAAGTCCGAGCAGCTGGTAGATTGCCTCGACGTACGAATATGACCGACCCGAGCAGAGGCTGAAATCAGGCACCGCTGGATCGTCGCTGTGGATCAAGTCGACGAGGTGCCGGATGCGCTTGAGGTCGAAGGGTTGGTAAGGCTCGGCGAGGCATCCGTCGATATCGGATACGAAGAGGCGTGTCATTTTATAAACGAGTGAATCAAGAGCTGTTAGATGGGACCGGCAAATAAAGACCGGCAAATAAAGACCGGCGAATATGCACGGGCAAAAAGCAGCTCCTTCACCGGTTGGACGAAGGAAGCCGCTCGGTCGTGCGTCCGAAGGTTTGCTTGAAGAGCCCTGGATTCAGAGCGCCTGCTCAGTCAGTCCCGGCGCACAGCTGTGAATTGAGGCGAAGCCGAACCCGGTTCCCCCCAAACATGCAGCCTGTCGGCCATTCGAAACCGTCACATCGGAGTCGGGGCCGGCCACATGTACCGTAATCGCAGAGATGGGATTCTCCCGCGAGCGGTTCCTCATGAGGTTATCATGCTACTCGCTGACCTTCATGGTGACGCCGACCGGTCGGACAGTCGGCCGGCTGTGGGAGGGGCGGAGCGTGATCTCGCCGTCGTTAAGCTCGGCGTACACGACCTCGCCTTCGGTGCTGACTTCGAGCAGGACGGTTAGCGTGTCGAGCAAACCGTCGTCATCGCTTACGATCCATGAGAGGCGACTACTTGAGGGGTCCCAAGAGGTTGTGATTCGCGGAATGCGATCGCCGAAGAGCCAGTAATCGAGCAGTGGGCGGGCGTCGACGGGCGAATGCCTGATGAAGACATCGACGAACGCTTCGGTAGTCGCCGGCTCGTTTCGGAAGGTCAGATACACGTCGCGCAGCGCATCTAAGAAGCGCGCGTCGCCCATCGCGAGCCGCAGGATATGCATTACGGCCGCGCCTTTGCGGTACGTGCGCCAGGTGAGCATGTCGTCCGGCCGGCGGATGTCGTCAGGAACGAGCGGTGCATCCCCGATGGGATCGCGTGCCGGCACGTGGCCAAGGTCGGCGCGCATACGATCGGCGACACCCGGCCCATCCGCGATCTCATAGAAGAGCGTAGTGAGGTAGGTTGTCACGCCCTCCGATATCCACAGGTGGCGCCAGTCAGCGATCGTCATGTCATTACCGATCCACTGATGGACAATCTCGTGTACGAGGACTTCCTCGA
>CBFGYX010000010.1:0-15669 GCA_965653075.1 uncultured bacterium | reverse complement strand
TCAAGCCCCGCCAGGTTGATACCATTGAAGTTGCCGTGTCTGTTGGACCCGGGTCGGTATAACCGACCATGCCAGACGTCGAACGAGCTGCTCAGCTTTACATTAATCTCGAAATGAAGATGCGCGCGTCTCTTATCAATGCCTCGACCCGTGTAACCTAAACGCCCGAGGGCGTCTCCCCGCTCAACCTCCTGCCCGGCGCGCACGTCTGTCGAGTTCAGATGCGCGTATAAGCTGTAGAAGGGCGAACCGCTCCACCAGTGCTCGACAACCACGTACTTACCGTATGTCGAGGCTCCTGCCGAGTTGTTCACGAAGACTACTTTACCATCATCGACCGTCACGACCGTATCAAGCGGCTCGCCGCGCGCGTCGCGATAAAGCGCCTGGATATCGACGCCCTCGTGAAACCGGGTATAAACGAGGCCGTGATCGGTGCGCCGCGGATTGCGAACAAATCCGTACTGCCCCCCTTCCCAGGGCGTAGAGCGCCGCCCTTCAAAGTACCGATCGGTGTATTGGTAGAACGACGGCCCGTCGTCATCGAGAAGCGCCGTGTTCGAGGTCGGGAGAATCAGATTAAGGGAAGGCTGCGGCAGCGAAGGAGGGAGCGGCTCAACCGAATCGACCAGCGTGTCAACAGGTGCTACACCGGACGGAATAACAGCCGTTCCGAGCCGCTGTGCGTTGCCGATGCTGATAAAAACGCCGCTGAGCAGGACGGCGGTCAGTAATACTCCTCTCCACAAAGCAGTCACGATATTCTCTCCTTACAGAACCGATCGACTTATCAAACTACAGTCACCCGATCACTCGAAGTGGACGCGGCTTATCGCCTGCACATCAGGTGACAAAGATTTAATCGCCCCAGGTTACGGGGTACTCTGCGGTGACATTCCCTCGCGCCATGTCGCGCAAACGCCTTTTAAGCAAGCGACGCTTCAGCGGACTGAGATGGTCGATGAACAGAATTCCTTCCAGGTGATCGAACTCGTGCTGAAAAACTCGTGCCAGAACACCGCCCACCTCCAGTTCGTGTTCGACGAATTCCCTGTCGAGGTACCGGATGCGGATCCTCTCCGGCCGCTGCACCGGCTCGTTTAAATCCGGAATCGACAAACAGCCTTCCTCATACTCCACACGCTCCTCGCTGGACTCCACGATCTCAGGATTGATCAGGACCATCGGCTGAGGCGGTAATTCTTCTTCCACCTCGTCCTCTCGGGGCGTCACATCGACAACGAAGACGCGCTCGCGTCGGCCGACCTGCGTAGCGGCCAGTCCAATACCCGACGCTCCGTGCATCGTCTCGATCATATTGTCGATCAGCTGCTGCAGCTCAGGCGTATTCTCGGTAACGTCCGTTGCCCGCTCCTTTAGGATCGGATCACCGAAGACACGGATAGGCAGAATCATAGACAGTAAATAGAATGACTGTGACCTTTGGTAAACGATCAGGCAGGCCCTGAGTGCCGATGCCCATCCAGAAAGTCCTGCAGAATTATCGCCGCGGCCGCGGCGTCAACGTCGCCGGATCGTTTTTCTACGCGCCGCCCGCCGCGAGCTTCCCGCACGAGGTCGTGTGCGATCTCTGACGTATACCGCTCGTCGAGCTTCACGACAACCACATCCCTAAGTGCATTCCGCAGGCGGTTTACGAACTCCTGAACAACGCGTGTCGCATCACCTTCGGAGCCGTCGAGCATCAACGGCCAGCCGACCACGATTGTCTCAAGCCCCTCGTCCCGATGCAGCTTTCGCAGGACGTCGACTGCTTCCCGAGGATTGTAAGCACCGAGCGGCTGGGCAAACATCCTCAACGGATCTGCGACGGCAAGACCCACGCGCTTGCGTCCGTAATCGACTCCGACGATCCTTCCCATAAACAGAAATGGGCCGAAGTAAGACCTTCGGCCCGACGAGATTGCCGCTTCCTCAGCGAATATCAGTTGCTGCTGCCGTTTGACACGACGACGATTTCCTCCGGCTCGTCTGCACTTCCCACCGGTATCGTGTACTCGAGATCGCTCAAAGGCGTCTGTAAAACCTCTTTCAGGCGCTTGCTCGGTTTGAAATGCGTTTTACGCCGGCTCGGAATAAAAACCGTTTCGTTAGTTTTCGGATTTCTGGCCTTCGGCTTGGCTTTGGTCTTCTTGACCTCGAAGACGCCGAAGTCGCGCAGCTCAATACGTACTTCCGGGTCGGCCTCGAGCAATAACTCGCCTAACGCCGCGATAACAGCGCCTACCCATGGCTCGCTACGGTAAATCGGCTCATCCATAATATTCGCCACCCGCCGCGCTACATCTTTCTTCGTCAGTGTAGTAGGTCTTCCTGCCATCTGTATCGTTAAGCTGAATGATCGTCGCCGGCAGAGGGCTCGGTACAGTACGCTAATACGTCGAGGAATCGATTCACGAATCGATCTGCCGAATAACATTAAAGCCGCCCACCCCTCATCGGGCCCTAACCGGCCTTTTTCCATCCATCACACCAAAATCCCCAGGTATATCAAGATATGTAGGTGTTATCTAAATAGCCTAATTACAAGTGCTTCTACCATTTACGCGTCCCTTTCTTCATCAAACCGCCACGTCATTCTTCGAAGCGGTAGACGCCGTGGATGCCTTCAATCCGTCGTAGCCGGTCAATAACCCGGCGCAGGTGTTGGAGATCGCTTACGTAGAGTACAAGTGTACCTTCGAATACGCCGTCTTCCGAGTTAACGGTGATCGATCGAATATTCGTCTTCAGGTTTTTTGAGATGACCGTCGTGACGTCGCTCACAATGCCCACCCGGTCTTCGCCCATAACGCGCAGCGCCGTCAGGAAGTGGACATCCTTCTGCCGGCTCCACTCGACGGGGACGATCCTGTCGGGATGATTGATGAGCAAGTTCGGTGCGTTACGGCAATTGACCCGATGAATCCTGATGCCTCCGCTTCGGCTCACATATCCAAATACATCGTCGCCTGGAATAGGGTTACAGCAGGAGGCATACTGCGTCACGATGTCGGTGTGGAGCTCACCGTCGATCATCAGCGCGGGCTGGCTCGTGGCCTGCGCGGTGTCGAGGAAGTTCTCATAACGCAGCCGAAGTGACTCCTCGGTTTCCTGAGCATCATCGTCCGCCGGGGTCGCAGCAGGCGCTCCGTCCCTGACGTAGGTCACGAAATCACTGGCATCATAAAGACCGACGCCGATCTCGTAGAACATCTGCTGCGGATTCGGAAACTTGAGCCGGGTGGCATAGCGGCTCAGGTCCTGCTCATCGATCTCAAGCCCGGAGCGTTTGACCTTTTTCTCCCAGATGTCGCGCCCCAGATCGATGGACTTGCGGCGTTTCTCGTTTGCCCAGTGACGAATTCGACTCCGCGCTTTATGCGTCACCACGAACTTCATCCAGTCCGGATTCGGCGTCTGCTTCTTGGATGTGATGATCTCGACCTGGTCGCCACTCTTGAGCCGTACCGACAGCGGGACCATTTTGCCGTTGACCTTCGCTCCGATACAGTGAAGCCCGACTTCAGTGTGTACGTTGAAGGCAAAGTCGACGGGCGTGGCGCCGCTCGGCAGCGTCATAAGGTCTCCCCTCGGCGTGAAGACGTAAATCTCCTCGTCGTACAGGTTGAGGCGGAATTCCTTAACAAACTCTGTGGCTTGTTCCGGACGCGGGTTTTCGAGCAGGTCGCGCACCCACGAGAGGAACTGATCCATCTTCCGGTCCTCATCCGTGACGCCCTCCTTGTACTTCCAGTGGGCGGCCACACCGCGCTCGGCGATCTGATGCATCTCCTCCGTGCGAATCTGCACCTCCACACGGCTGCCTTCCGGGCCAAGCACGGTCGTGTGCAGACTTTGATATCCGTTGGACTTAGGGACGGAAATAAAATCCCTGAATCGCTCGGGCAGCGGTTTGTATAAATCCGTGATGATGGAGTAAACGCGCCAGCATTCTTCCTTACCTTTGGTCCCGGAGCTCTTCAGAATGATGCGGATCGCAAAAACGTCGTAGATCTCGTTCAGCGGCTTATCCTGCCGCTTCATTTTGCGATAGATCGAGTAGACGTTCTTGACGCGGCCGCTCATCTCAAACTCGAAGCCGTCCGACTTGAGACGATCGCGGAGCGGATCGATGAATCGCTTAATGTAGCTCTCGCGCTCGATTCGCCCGACCTGCAGATCGCGTTCGATCTCGTGGTAGACCTCGGGGTCGACCACCTTGAGAGAAAGGTCCTCGAGTTCGCTCTTTACGTTGAAGAAACCGAACCGGTGTGCGAGGGGCGCGAAGAGGTCGAGCGTCTCGCTGGCAATTTTCAGGCGCTTCTGCTTCGGCAGCGACTCGATGGTCCTCATGTTGTGGAGGCGGTCCGCGAACTTGACCAGGATGACGCGAATGTCGGACGCCATCGAAAGCATGAGCTTACGGACGTTCTCAGCCTGGCCCAGCTCCCGGCTTTCGAAGACGTCACTGATCTTGGTGAGTCCGTCGATGATGAGCGCCATGGTCTCGCCGAACTCGTCTCGGACGAAGTCGAGCGAGAATTCCGTATCCTCGACCACATCGTGAAGAAGCGCCGCCCCCACGCTCAAATCGTCGAAGCCGATGTCGCGGGCGACGATGGTCGCCACTTCAAGCGGATGCGTGATATAGGGCTCGCCCGAGGCACGCTGATCGTTGCGATGCGCCCAATAGCCGATGCGGAAGGCTCGCCGGATCATCGCCTCATCGACCGTCAGCAACGACTCTCGGCACGTCTGTATGAGCTCCTCAAGTTTGCCCTCAAACTCCTCCGGGATCTTGATGTCGGTGCTCTTGAGTATGGGAGATGCCTTCAGCATATAGAACTGTTTATTGGCGACATAGCTTCGATTTATACCGACGGGCAGATTGCTGTTCCACACGGCCCTTATCGCACTACCGGGAACACAGCCCGTGGTGGACGCCGGAAGTGTGCGTCGGTACATGAGTCTATTGCACACACAAAAAAGGCGCCACCGATATATCGGCAGCGCCTTTTGAAACCTGGTACGGCTTGAACGTCAGGCCTTCTCCTCTTCGTCCTGCTCGCCGGCTTCGTCAGCCGCTTCCTCAGCCTGAGGTACGTCGGCGCCGGTCTCCTCAGCTGCATCGGCCTCTGCCTTGGCTTCCTCGACTTCCGGCGCCTCGGCAGCTTCGGTCTCTACAGCGTCCGTCTCGGTTGCCTCTGCCGTCGGCTCTTCAGCCTCCACAGCGGTCTCCTCGGCCACAGGTGCTTCCGGCTTCACTGCTGCCGGCTGGTCCGTCTTGCGGCCGCGACGGGAGCGTCCACCACCACGGCGCGTGCGGCGTGAACCACTGGTCTCACGCTCCGGCTGCGACTCGTTGTAGTCAACAAGCTCGATCAGTGCCATCTCGGCTCCATCACCCGGGCGGGGGCCCAGTTTGACAATCCGCGTGTAACCGCCCGCTCGGTCACCAACTCTTGTCGAGATGTCGCCGAAAAGCTCAGTAACCGCGTACTTGTTCTGCAGATGACGGAAAACTTCGCGGCGATTATGCGTGGTGTCCTGCTTTGCCCGTGTGATGAGGGGCTCGACATACACCCGGAGGGCTTTAGCCTTTGCGAGGGTCGTGCGGATGTGCTTGTGCTCGATCAATGCCGAAGACAACGCGGCGAGCGTCGCATTTCGGTGAGATCGTCCGCGGCCAATCCGGTGTCGTTTAAGTTGATGTCTCATAGGTCGTCAATCGAATTTCGGGCTCCTGGCAGAATCGCTAAAAACGTGCTCAGGCTTCCTCCAAGTACCGGTCTACATCCATTCCGAAGCCGAGCCCACGCTCTTCCAGAACCTGCACGAGCTCGAGCAACGACTTACGGCCGAAGTTGCGGAATTTCAGCATCTCCGACTCCTCACGGCGAACAAGTTCACCGATGTTCTTGATGTTGGCCGCCTTCAAGCAGTTATGCGCGCGTACGGAAAGGTCAAGCTCATCGACAGGCTGCGCCAGCAACTCACGAATCCGTTGAACCTCGGCATCGACCTCTTTCTCCTCTTCCACCGGCTGCGGCTCTCCGTCCATCGAGATGAACAGATTGACGTGGTCGCGAAGAATGCCTGCCGCTTCCGTCAGCGCATCTTCCGCCGTGATCGAGCCGTCCGTCGTGATCTCGAGCATCAAGCGCTCGTAGTCGATCTTCTGCCCGACACGAGTCGGCTTTACCTGGTACCGCACGTTGCGGATCGGCGTGAATACCGAGTCGATGGCAATGACACCGATCGGGTCGTCTGCCTGTTTGTTTTCCTCGGCAGGAATGTACCCCCTGCCCGATCCCATGCGAAGCTCAACGTGGATATCGGCATCTTCTGCCAATGTCGCAATGTGAGCATCCGGGTTGAGAACCTCGTAATCGTTCGTCGCCTCGGCGATATCACCAGCGGTCCAGTCGCCCGGTCCCGAAAGGTGGAGATGAATCAGCTCAGAAGGTGCCTCGCCCGCGCGGAAGCGTACGCCTTTGAGGTTGAGGATGATATCAGAAACATCCTCCGTCACACCCTGCACCGTCGAAAACTCGTGCTGCACACCGTCGATCTTAATCGCGGTAATAGCTGTGCCCTGTAGCGACGAGAGCAGCACGCGGCGAAGAGCGTTTCCGATGGTCACGCCGAAACCGCGCTCGAGCGGCTGAATGACGAACCGTCCGTATTCGTCTGATGCCTCCTCGACTTGTACGCCGTCGGGCATCTGAAGTGCGTGATTGCTCATATCAATACGTGAATCCATGATTTGTCCGTTCGCCCCAGAAAAAGCAGCCAACCGGCTGCGGCACCGCGTTACTTGGAGTAAAGCTCGACGATGAGCTGCTCGCGGATGTTTTCGGGAATGTCCTCGCGGTTCGGGTAGTCGAGGAACTTGGCCTGAAGGAGGTCGCGGTCGACTTCCAGCCAGGGGTAGGTACGACGACTCCGCCGCGTGCTCTCTGCGACCATCTCGAGGTTACGGCTCTTGGGCCGCACCGCAACGACATCACCCGCACGGAGTGAGTACGAAGGGATGTTGACCACGCGGCCGTTCACCATGATGTGACCATGGTTAACGAGCTGCCGCGCCTGCCGCCGCGTCCGCGCGAAGCCAAGACGGAATACCGTGTTATCGAGCCGCGCTTCGAGATACTGGAGCAGAATCTCGCCGGTCACACCACGCTTCCTCGATGCCTTATCGAAGAGGTTGCGGAACTGCCGTTCGAGCAGCCCATAGGTGTAGCGCGCTTTCTGCTTCTCTTTCAGCTGAAGTGCGTATTCGCTCTCCTTCGAGCGGCGGTTGCGCCCATGCTGTCCGGGCGGGTAGGGCTTGCGTTCCAGCGACTTGCTGGGTCCGAAAATCGGCTCTTTGAACCGACGTGCAATCTTCTGCTTAGGGCCTCTATAACGGGCCATAATTACTTACCTCTTTTCTCGTTTGTCGGGTATAAAACAAACGTACGGAAGCACCTGCGTTGCTTCCGTAACCGGGCTTAAATCGAAGTGCGCTGTCTGACATGCATGGGATCACGGCGATATGCCGGCGTAACGGCCGAACATATCGAGAGCGTGATGACCCTTTGCGTCAGACTCGGCGACGCTTCGGCGGCCGGCAGCCGTTGTGTGGGATAGGCGTGACGTCACGGATCGTTGCGATCTCGAGGCCCGTTGCCGAAAGTGCACGAATCGCCGACTCACGTCCGGAGCCCGGCCCTTTTACATGCACATCGACACGGCGCAGCCCGAGGTCGTAGGCTTCCTTAGCCGCCGCCGACGCAGCCACCTGGGCCGCATACGGGGTATTCTTACGGCTGCCCTTGAAGCCCTGCTTGCCCGAACTCGCCCATGAGATCGTGTTGCCGTACTGGTCGGTCATCGTCACGATCACGTTGTTGAACGTAGCGCGAATGAACGCATGACCGTTCGACTCGACGATAACGTTCTTCTTGCGGACGGACCGTGAGCCGCGTCCCGTTGTCTTCTGTCTCTTTGCCATAGATGGTGTTTGCGATCAGCTCGAGGCACGCCGGGTGCGGGCCTCTTCTCATGGCTGAAGGTTACTTACGCGGTGCCTTCTTCTTGCCGGCCACCGTTTTCTTACGACCCTTACGGGTGCGGGCATTCGTCTGCGTGCGCTGTCCGCGAACCGGAAGCCCTCGACGATGCCGTAAACCGCGGTACGATCCGATATCCATCAGACGTTTGATGTTCATCTGGACCTCGGAGCGCAGCTGGCCCTCTACCTGATAATCATCCTCGATAATCCGACGCACCTGACGCGTCTGTTCATCCGTCCACTGTCCGGGATGAACCTCAGGGTCAAGGCCGGCACTCTTGAGAATCTCTTGCGCGCGGGACCGTCCGATACCGAAAATGGCGGTCAACGCGATGTCGCCGCGTTTCTCGTTTGAGACGTCAACTCCAGCAATACGTGGCATAACCTAACTTGTAGCTTTAGCGTTCGGGACGGGCAATCAGCCGTGCTTCAAACGACGAAACACGGCCCGGCCGGCATCATCCCTGGCGCTGCTTGTGCTTGGGGTTCTTCTTGTTGATGACGTACACGCGGCCCTTGCGACGAACGATCTTGTCGTCGGCACTGCGCTTCTTGATGCTTGCCTGTACTTTCATGGCTCAATTTCGTCTTTCTACGACGTTAACATCCGGGTAGCCGCTGAATAACGGCCAAGACCTGGAATGGTTCGTAAACTTTTAATGATGCCGCTCTACGTGCGTGCTCCTTTGGAAACCTCCGGAGATCGCGCTTACCCATGATTGACGTTCAGCCGGTAGGGCGCATCAATCACTTCCTCGATGTACTGATACGTGCTTAGCACTTCAGCTCTTCCTTCCCGCACAACAACCATGTGCTCGTAATGAGCTGAGGGCAGGCCGTCGGCGGTGCGGATCGTCCAGCCATCATCGTCAACCGTAATCTCAGCCGTTCCCGTATTGATCATCGGCTCGATGCAGATTGTCGTACCCGCTTTCAAGCGCCGTCCGCCGTTCCGACGTCCAACATTCGGGACCTGCGGGTCCTCATGAAGACGCCGCCCGATGCCATGACCGACGAGATCTCTCACCACTCCATATCCGCGGCTCTCACAATAATCTTGAACCGCAAAGCCAATATCCCCGATTCGATTGCCGGCGACCGCCTGCTCAATCCCCTTCTCCAGCGACTCATACGTCACTCGGCATAGCGCGGCCTTCTCATCCGATATCTCGCCCACCGCAAATGTGTAGGCGTAATCGGCGAAGTAACCCTCAAGCTGCACACCGCAATCAACCGAAATCAGCTCTCCTTCCTGGAGAATATGCCCGCCGGGGATGCCGTGTACCACTACATCATCAACCGAAATACATAACGTCCCGGGGAAGGGATCCAGGCCTGCGACCGTGTAGCCCTTAAACGCCGGTACGCCGCCGTGATCACGCAGGTACTCCTCAGCGATCTGATCCAGGACAGCCGTATCGATGCCCGGACGAATCTCCTTCGCAACTTCTGCGAGTGCTCTGCCAACCACCTCACTGGCGGCCGACATCAGCTCGATTTCCCTATCGCTCTTTAGATGAACCACGCGCGCTCTTACCGATCAGAGATTATGTCGTCCACGGATA
Organism: uncultured bacterium; assembly: GCA_965653075.1. Lineage (GTDB taxonomy): Bacteria > Bacteroidota > Rhodothermia > Rhodothermales > CAZKDQ01 > CAZRTY01. The sequence continues at coordinate 6,045 of CBFGYX010000010.1, read as the reverse complement.
CGACCTGTCTTCATGAATCCGTCGTAATGACGCATCAGAAGATGACTTTCAATCTGCTGCAGTGTGTCGAGCGTCACCTGAACAAGAATCAAAAGACTCGTCCCGCCAAAGAACATCGCGAAGCCCTGCGAAATACCGGCCCGCATTGCAAATGCCGGCAGAATGGCGACCAGGCCAAGAAAGATCGAGCCGGGCAGCGTGATCCGCGTCAGGATGTTGTCGATGAACTCGTTCGTCTGCTTGCCGGGACGAATGCCGGGAATAAAGCCTCCTTGACGCTTCATCGTGTCGGCCATCTCCTTCGGGTTCACCGCGATGGCGGTATAGAAGTAGGTAAAGAAGACACAGATGAAGAAGAAGACCGCCGAATAGCCCCAGCCGGATATGTCTGAGAACCAGCGCCCGAACTCCTGCATGAAGGCGCTGTCGGGGAAGAACGCCGCTACCGTTGCCGGCACGAACATGATCGACTGTGCGAAGATGATCGGCATAACACCGGCCGCGTTGACGCGAAGCGGTAGATACTGCGTCGTGCCGCCGTAGACTTTGCGGCCCACAACACGCTTTGCGTACTGCACGGGGATCCGTCGCACACCCTGCGAAATCAGCACAACACCCATCACCACGAGCACCCAAATGCCGATCTCGAGCAGGAAGATGAACAGGTTGTCGGTTAGCCCCCACTCGTTGAACACGGCGTTCGGCAAGAAGGCAATGATACCGATCATGATGATGAGGGAGATACCGTTGCCGATTCCACTCTCGGTAATTCGCTCTCCAAGCCACATCACGAACGCCGTACCCGCTGTAAGCACGATGACGGTCGTGACCATAAAGAAGGCTTGATCGATCACAATGGCCTGGCCCGTCGCGCCGTAGCGCAGGTTAATGGCGTAGCCGATCGACTGAAACGCCGTAATGCCGATCGTACCGTAGCGCGTGAGCTGGGTCAGCTTGCGGCGTCCCTCCTCACCTTCTCGCTGCAGCTTCTGGAAGTACGGCACGACCGCACCCAGGAGCTGGAAAATAATGGAAGCGGTGATATAGGGCATGATGCCCAGCGCGAAGATACCGGCCTGACTGAAGGCACCTCCCACGAACAAATCAAGGAATCCGAAAATGTCGTTCGGATCCCCAAAGGAAGACACTTCTGAAAGGATGCGGGCATCCACACCAGGCAGCGTGACGAACGTGCCAAGACGATAGACGATAAGCAGCAGAAGCGTGTACGTAATACGGCGCCGCAGCTCCTCGATCTTCCAGATATTCCGAAGGTTCTCGGTAAAACCTGCCATGTCGAAAACGATGTTTCAGCCCCTGTCGGGCCGCGTTGCTTATTCGGCGACGGTAACGGTGCCGCCGGCAGCTTCGATCTTGGCACGAGCCGACGCACTAAACGCGTGAGCCGTGACCTTGAATGCCTGCGTGATATCTCCTGAACCGAGAATCTTGATTCGATCGGTCTTCTGTGCCAGCCCCACGGCTACGAGGACGTCCGGGGTTACCGGCTCCGAGGCGTCGATGGCGCCGTCAGAAACGAGACGCTCGAGTCGACCCACGTTGATCGGCTGGTACGCGACGCGAAACCGATTCTTAAAACCGAATTTGGGCACGCGGCGCTGAAGCGGCATCTGCCCGCCTTCGAACCAGGAAGGGATGTTTGCGCCCGAACGCGCCTTCTGACCCTTATTACCTTTGGTCGAACTGTGACCACCGTAGCCGGAACCTTGACCGCGCGCGATGCGCTTGCGGGAGCGGGTCGAACCCTTTGCCGGCTCCGAGGCGTCGATGGCGCCGTCAGAAACGAGACGCTCGAGTCGACCCACGTTGATCGGCTGGTACGCGACGCGAAACCGATTCTTAAAACCGAATTTGGGCACGCGGCGCTGAAGCGGCATCTGCCCGCCTTCGAACCAGGAAGGGATGTTTGCGCCCGAACGCGCCTTCTGACCCTTATTACCTTTGGTCGAACTGTGACCACCGTAGCCGGAACCTTGACCGCGCGCGATGCGCTTGCGGGAGCGGGTCGAACCCTTTGCCGGCTTTAAATTACTGAGATCCATTCTACTTAGTGGCTTACGCCCGGCTGTCGGCCGGACTCGCATTGACTTATAGGCCCATCCGCAAGAACCTGCGGCGAGCTTACTTACCTTCTTCGACGGTAACCAGGTGCTGAACCTTGGCGACCATGCCGCGGATAACCGGCGTGTCGTCATGTTCTACCGTGTGGTTGATACGCCGCAGTCCGAGCGCTTCCATCGTCTGCTTCTGACGCTTGTGCGTGCGGATGGAACTCCTGATCTGCGTAACTCTGATCGTCGCCATTGCCAACTGTCTGTGTTTAGGTGCCACGACGGGCGCGAATCCTCAGCCTTCGAAAACCTTCTTGAGCGGGATTCCCCGGCGCTTTGCTACTTCGATCGGATCCTCGAGCTGCGACAGTGCATCGATAGTCGCTGCAAGCTGGTTGTGGGGGTTGCTCGACCCGAGGCTCTTTGTAAGAATGTCGGTGATCCCGGCGCATTCGAGTACCGCACGAACACCACCACCAGCGATTACACCTGTACCCTCTGCGGCCGGCTTGAGCAGAACGCGTCCCGCGTCCTGACGACCGACTACCGGGTGTGGAATCGAGCCGCGCTTGATCGGCACGCGGATGAGGTTCTTCTTCGCATCCTCGGTGCCTTTCGAAATCGCATCGGCCACTTCGTTGGCCTTGCCGAGACCGACTCCTACCGTTCCCTTGTTATCGCCAACGACGACAACTGCGTTGAACGAGAAGCGACGGCCACCCTTGACCACCTTTGCGACACGATTAACCGTGACGAGGCGCTCATCCCAACTCTGCGCTTCGGCCGTTTCGCGACGCCGTCTATTGCCTTTTCCCTTTGCCATAATAATATCGTTCGTAGCAGCTATTCTGCTTGAGCTGTTCTTAGAGCTTGAGGCCTCCTTCACGGGCACCTTCCGCCACGGCCTTCACACGCCCGTGGTAACGGTAGCCGTTACGATCGAACACGGCCGTCTCGAATCCGGCCTCCTTTGCCCGCTCGGCCAGAAGTGCACCGACGCGTGATCCTTTCTCGATAGGCGTGCCTTCAGCACCTTTGTCTTCAAGGCTGCTGGCGGCGACAAGTGTATGACCAGACAGATCGTCGACCAGCTGGGCGTAAATGTGGCTGTTCGAGCGGTACACCGAAAGGCGCGGCCGCTCTTGTGTGCCGGTGACCTTCGACCTGATACCGCGCTTCACGCGCTGCCGTCGATCTCTTTTGGGGTTCTTCGCCATAATCTTAACTGCTTGCCGAAAGATTGCCGACCCTTCGGCTCATTGATTGATGAAGTCGGACGGACCTATCGTGCCGCCGTCTTACCTGCCTTACGACGAACATACTCGTCGACGTATCGAATACCTTTGCCTTTATAGGGCTCCGGCGGACGCAGCTCACGGATCTTGGCTGCAACCTGCCCAACCATCTGCTTGTCGCTACCCTCAACGATCACAATTGGGTTCTTACCCCGTTTCGTGTCGACTGACAGTGTTACTCCTTCCGGCGCCATGAAGTAAACCGGATGGGAGAAGCCAAGCGCCAGTTCCAGGACGCCATTGGTTATGGCAGCGCGGTAACCAACACCAATCACTTCGAGCTCCCTCTTGTATCCCTCTGTGACCCCAACAACCATGTTGGAGAGAAGCGAGCGATACAGGCCGTGCATTGACTTGTGGCGCTTCTGATCGGTAGGCCGCTTTACGAACATCGTGCCGTCTTCGATCGAAACCAGGATGTCGGGATCCAACTGCGTCGAAAGCTCTCCCTTCGGCCCCTTCACCGTCACAAAATTACTGTCTGTGACGTCGATCGAGACGTTGCCGGTGAGCTCGATCGGCAGATTGCCTATACGAGACATGATAGTACCTGAATGAATGTCTGAGTAGGATGTGCCGCCCGCAACGTACGTTAGTAGACGTACGCCAGGACTTCACCACCGATGTGAATGCGTCGCGCTTCCTTGTCTGTCATGACGCCTCTCGACGTGGACACGACCGCAATGCCGAGGCCGTTCTTAACGCGCGGCAGGTCGTCGGCCCCAACGTACTTACGAAGGCCGGGAGACGACACGCGCGTTAGCGACTTGATCACCGGCTGGCCCACCGAATCATATTTCAGGTAGAGGCGCAGCAGGCCTTGCTTGCCGTCGTCGATATCGAGGTAGTTGCGTAGAAAGCCTTTCTCGACCAAAATCTGCGTGATGGCACGCTTGAGCTTCGAGGCCGGGATGTCGACATGACGATGCCGCGCATGCTGCGCATTACGAATGCGCGACAGGTAATCGGCGACGACGTCGGTAATACCACTCATTCCTTAGTCCTGTTTTAGTCAGTTCGCTTCCACCAACGATGGGCTTGGGCGCTTAACTAAGTGGGTTATTAAACGGCCGCGAACCCGCAACCGCTACACTTTTACCAGCTCGCCTTCCGAACGCCGGGGATACGACCCGACAGCGCCATCTGGCGGAAGACAATACGCGACACACCGAAAGTCCGCATATAGCCGCGCGAACGCCCGGAAATCGGGCAACGGTTGTTTAGCCGCACGGGGCTCGCATTACGCGGAATGCGCTGCAACGCCTCGTAGTCTCCAGCCTTCTTCAGCGCTTGACGCTTCTCTGCGTATTTGGCGACCATCTTGCGCCGCTTACGCTCACGAGCCATCCAGCTTTTCTTTGCCATGAACTATCTCTATCTGACTGATGCGAATATCTATGCGGCGACTTCAGCTTCCTGATCGGCAGTCGCCCGCTGTACGAACGGCATACCCAGCCCCTTCAACAGCGCCTGAGCCTCTTCGTCAGTATTTGCCGTCGTGACAAACGTGATGTCGAGACCTGCGATCCGTGACACTTTATCGACGTCGATCTCAGGAAAGATGATTTGCTCCTGTACACCAAGCGTGTAATTGCCACGGCCGTCGAAACTCCGATCGGGAATGCCGCGGAAGTCACGCACGCGGGGCAGCGCCAATGTCACGAGCCGATCCAGGAACTCATACATCCTGTCTCCTCGCAACGTCACACGCGCGCCGATCGGCATTCCCTGACGCAGCTTAAAGTTGGAGACGCTCTGCCGGGCGTGGGTAACGGCCGGATGCTGACCAGTGATCATGCGCAGCTCGGCAACTGCCTCGTCGAGAAGCTTTTTGTTCTCCGTGGCCTCACCAACGCCGCGGTTGACCGAAATCTTGACGAGACGCGGCACCTGCATCACGTTCGAGTACCCGAACTGCTTGCGAAGATCGTCTACGACAACGTCGCGGTAGTGAGCCTTAAGTCGCGGTATATATGCCATTGTTGAGCCTAATTCTGTCGTACGCCTGCTTCGGGCGCCGCGGAACCTGTACAGCCCGTCTTGAATGTGACGTTCTGGTGCCGGTTCCCCTTACATTTATTGTTCACTCTCAGGAGTCGAGCTCTTCGCCGGTGGTCTTGGCATATCGTACCCAGTAACCACGTCCGGAATCCGGATTCTGAATTCTCTTTCTGCCCACCCGAGTCGGGTTGCCTGAAGAATCCAGTGGCATGACGTTCGATGCGTGAATCGGCATCTCCCGCTCTATACGCCCGCCCTGCGGGTTGGTCTGGCTGGGCCGAGTGTGGCGAACGCGCACGTTGACGCCCTCGACGATCACGCGCTCGCGCTCACGGAAAATCCGGAGAACCTTTCCTTCGCTGCCCTTGCTGTTGCCGGCGATCACGCGGACGCGATCACCTTTCTTGATGTGCAGCTTTTTCTGCTTATTCTTAGTACGTGGCATGACTCGACTGTCAATGTTGACGGACCGGCCGGCACCAAAGCGACCGGAATCCGCCGTAATTACAAGACCTCAGGGGCCAATGATACGATCCGCATATAACGGCGTTCGCGCAGCTCACGAGCTACCGGGCCGAAGATGCGTGTTCCGCGCGGCTCGTCATTCTGATTGAGCAGCACGGCCGCATTCTCATCAAAGCGAATATACGATCCGTCCTTACGCCGGTACTCTTTCC
>CBFGYX010000009.1:0-15724 GCA_965653075.1 uncultured bacterium | reverse complement strand
CTCAGCATGATGGCTTCATTCGCCAGCTGGTCGATCGACATCGACTCGCGGTCCTCGAGGGGGGCCACACCCTGCTTCATTAGCGCCTCGTATCGGTTCAGATTCGGGATGTTGTTCCACCGCGAGGCGGGAAGTCCCGTCCACCAGAACGAATGCGCGGACGGGCCGAAGCCGATGTAGTTGGTGTGGAACCAGTACGCGTGGTTATGCTGCGACCGCATCCCCGGGCGCGCGAACGACGAGATTTCATAGTGCTCGTAACCGCGCTCGCGGAGGTAGTCCATTGTGAATCGATACAGCGTTTCCACCTGTTCATCCGGCGTCGGCGTTATGAGTCCACGCCGGACTAGTTTATCAAGCGGCGTCCCGGGTTCGATCGAGAGACTGTACGTCGAGATGTGCGGCACTTCGAGCCGGTTCGCCTTTTCGAGATTCGCGCCCCAGTATTCGAACGGCTGGTCGGGAAAGCCAAAGATCAGATCGATCGAGAAGTTATCGAATCCCGCCGCGCGCGCAAGATCGAGTACGGCCTCGGCTTCCTCGGCCGAGTGCGAGCGGTTCATCGCCTTCAGGTCGTCGGCGAAAAATGATTGAACGCCGATGCTCAGCCGATTGACACCAAGCCGCCGAAGTTCGCGCAGGTAGTCGAGATCGACCTCTCCCGGATTGATCTCCGCCGTCACTTCGGTAACCGCGCCCGTGTCGAAGTGATCGTGAACGGCCGAGAGGATGTTGTACCATTCATCCAGCAGCAATTGCGACGGCGTGCCTCCGCCGAAGTATATCGTCTCGACCGGCTCGCGCGCGGCGTACGTGTGCGCGTAATGCTCGATTTCCCTGCGCAGCGAGGCGATAAATCCAGCGTGCGATTTCTGCGTCGTCACGAAGTAAAAATCGCAGTAGACACAGCGCTGGTGGCAATACGGTATGTGGAAATAGAGTCCGGCCATCGACCATCAATACATACGGGGCCGGTAATCGACGGCCATGCGAAGGGTTCCGGCGCCGTTGCAGCGCCGAAACGGAATGAATACCAACTGAGGCAGGCTCAAAAAATAATACCGATCCGCACAGGCAGGGCCAGGTGCACCCGGTCTTGCGCAATAATCAGCGCCGGGTTGAACTCGTAAAAAAGCGACGTCTCTTGAAGCACGCGTACCCGTCCATATCCGAAATGTATGGTGGGTCCCGAACGGGATGTTGTCTCGCCCATCGGCACATAAGCGCCGAGGCCGAACATCACGTATGACAACTCGGTCGACGTCCGCGGAAGGTTGACGATGGCCGATGCCTGCGGATCGAAGATGTACGAGGCATCATCGCGGCCGCCCAGGATGAAACCCGTGAAGCCGGCGTCGAGCGCGATTGAGACGTCGGCATTGACCGGCGCCGACGCACGTCCGCGAAAGCCGATGCCGAGTCCGTCGCTCGTGCTGAGCATCGAATTAACGCCAATGCCGATACGCGGGTTGACGCCCTGCGCGTTAACAGGATTGCTAAAGGTGAGCAAGAGGAAAAGAGCGGCAGCGAAGAGAAAGACGTTTCGCATATCGAACAAGGGAGCGGGTTGCGCGCGGGAAATTTCGTTTGAAGGAGGCGGGTCAAGTGTTAAGTTGACGCACCCTCCGAGGCAGATTCTGGACCGCGGTAGGCGGACTGAACGACGCAGGAAAGGAGGTTTTGCTCCTGCCCAGCGTAGGTTTCAGAGCTTGTTGATCGAATTTGAACGGATGCCGGCGCGAGGTCATGCCCGATTGCGTGGCGTCGTATTCTCGCAATACACGTCCTCACAACTCACCGTCCATCGAAAAGCCGGATAGCCGGGCAAGCAACCACACAGGTAGCGAAGTTACCATTCCTGACTCATGAAAATTACGGTCTGTATACGACAGGTGCCCGACGTCTCCGCACCGATGCGCGTGCGCGACGGCAAGCTGGAGTACGACGCCGGCCGACTCGTTCTAAATGCGTACGATGCATCAGCTGTTGAAGCCGCCCTTGAGCTCAGGGAAGCGCACGGCGGAGAGGTTCATGCCGTGCTCCTCGGCCCCGATCGCGCTCAGGAGACGATCCGCAAAGCGCTGGCCATGGGCGCCGACACGGCGACGCACTTGAAGGTCCCCGACGACGTCGAACTCGATTCTCATGCCACGGCGGTTCTCTTGGCGGGCTTCCTTCGGTCGCACGAATTCGATGTTCTGGCGTTCGGAAAGCAATCGCAAGACACCGATGCAGGCCTCACCGGCAGCATGGTGGCGGCGCGGCTCGACCTGCCGTACGCGACGAACGCCGTGGGATTGTCCTTCGACGGCGACCGGTTGATCGTGGAACGTCAAGGGGATGCCGGCAAGGAAGTTCTTGCAATCGCACCGAAGTGCGTCGTCACGTGTTCGAACGATATGAACGATCCGCGCATCCCGAGTTTGAAAGGCATCATGGCGGCGAAACGTAAGCCGATTGATGTTGTGGATGTGGATGCGCCATCACCCGGCGCCTCCGTCAGGCTTGAGCATATCCGCTATCTGGAGCTGCCCGATCGGCCCCCCGGCCGGAAGCTCGACGGCGATCCCGAAGAGCAGGTCCGCGAGCTCGTCGACTTGCTCAGGGATGAAGCACGTGTACTGTAAGGACGTGTAGTGTAAAGGCAGAGGCCGCAGACGTCGGAATCAGGAGATACCCTCACACAGCTTGCCAATTCAATGGGTTCGATTTTAGCCTTCATCGCGGTGCAAGACGGCGCGGTCAAACGCGCATCTTACGAAGTGCTTACGCTTGCGCGGCAACTGGGCCAGGCTTCAGGCAAAGAACTCGCAGCCGTCGTTCTCGCGGCGCCGGACTTCCAGGGCCACGACGCAATCGGCGAGTACGGCGTCCCCCGCGTGTATGTGATTGCGGATGACGCCTTCGCACGTCACCGCAACGAATGCGTAATCGAAGGGCTTCGGCACGCAATTGATCACATCAAACCAGATCTGGTGCTGTTGCCGTCCACCGAGAGCGTGAAGGACGTCCTCGGTGCGCTGTCGGTGCGCACGGATTATGCTGCCGTGCCGGATGCCTCGTCAGTTGAGCTCGATGACCACGGCGTCATCGCCCGGCGGCCGGTCATGTCGGCGCGTTTTCTCGAGGAAACTCGAGCTAAACTTCCCGCGCTTGTAAGCGTGCGGGCCGGCGCCGTGACTGCGGATCCCGCCGCCCGGGTTGACGTCGAGGTGACACGGCTCGAATGGTCATACGATTTGGTCTCGGCACGAAGCGAAGTACAGGACGTAGCTGAAACAATCGCAGGCGTAACTGACCTCACCGACACACGTGTAGTCGTAGCGGCCGGACGCGGCGTGCGGGATGAGGAGGGGAGGCAGCTCGTGGAGCAACTCGCGGAAGTTTTCGGTGGTGCAATCGGTTCCTCGCGGGCGGCCGTAGACTCTGGCCTCTTCGAGGCAACAACACAGATCGGCCAGACGGGGAAGGTCGTCTCGCCCGAACTGTACTTCGCCGTCGGCATCTCAGGCGCTATCCAGCACGCCGCGGGAATGCAAAACAGCCGCATCATCGTCGCCGTCAACAAAGACCCGGATGCCCCGATCTTTCAGTACGCGACGTACGGCATCGTGGGCGATCTCTACGACGTCCTTCCCAGGCTCATCGATCAGTTGAAGCAAGCCACGAACTAAGCGCCTCATCTTCATCCAAATGGACGACAAGTTCGACTGCATCATCGTTGGCGGCGGCATCGCCGGGCTTGCGGCGGCCATGACACTCGCCCGTGCCGGAAAGCGCTTCCTGATGGTCGAACGAGGTGAGTTCTGCGGAGCCAAGAACGTATCAGGCGGCGTGTTGTGGGGGAAAGATCTTGCCCGCCTCGTGCCGAACTACTGGGAGGAGGAAAGCGGCATCGAGCGCTATGTCCGCCATCGCCGGCTCACGTTTCTCGACGATCAATCGTCATTCTCGCTCGACTTTAAATCGAGCCACTACGACGAGCGGCCGCCCACAGGCATCATCGTCCTCCGCGCGCGGTTCGACAACTGGCTCGCGGGGAAAGTCGAAGAAGCCATTGCCGCGAGTCCGCATCCCGATGAATCGTTTATTGCCACAAACATTCTTGTGGAGGATGTGATCAAAGACGGCGAAGCCGTCGTCGGTATTCGAGCGGGAGGCGAGGAGTTCTTCGCCGACTGCGTGATCATTGCGGAGGGCGTCAACAACCTGCTCACGCGGCGCATCGGATTCGAGGAGACGTACGTTCCTGCCGACCACGTCATGGTTGGCGTCAAAGAGGTGATCCGCTTCGACCGCAAGACGCTCGAGGACCGCTTCCAGCTAAGCGCAGACTCAGGAATGTCGAATGAGTTTGTGGGATTTGCGAGTGGCGGCGTCGAGGGCGGCGGATTCCTGTACACGAACCGGGAGTCGGTTTCGATCGGTCTCGTTCTGGGGATGAAGGACCTGCGCGAGAAACGGAAGAGTCCGCAGGACTTGTTGAACGATTTCAAGATGCACCCCGCGCTCGTCGACATGCTTCGTGGAGGAGAGGAGATCGAGTACTCGGCGCACGTCGTGTCTAACGGCGACATCCGGGGCATCCCCGACCAGCTTCACGGCGCCGGTGTGCTGATTGCCGGAGAAGCGGCTCACCTTCTGATCAATGCCGGCAAGACGATTCAGGGGATGGACTTCGCGATGCGGTCGGGCATCCTTGCCGCGGAGACCGTGATTGCAGCATCCGAGCGTCAGGATTTCTCGGCTACCTCGCTGCACGCGTACCGGCAGAAGCTCGACGACTCCTTCATCATGAAGGACATGCGGGGCTTCCAGGATGCCGTGCACCTGCTCCACGATCCGATGATGTACGACACGCTGCCGAAGATTATGGGCGATTTCGGGCGCCGGTTTTTCAGCGTCGCCGATGGACCATCACCGAAGAGCCGCACTATGCTTCAGGAATCGATAAAATCCCACTCCACATACTGGGATATGCTTAAGCTCGGCGTCAAAGCCGCCAGATCATTATGAACCGACTCAATATCGCACAGCGCCTGGGGTTCGTCAGCTTTCGCAACCAGAGCAGGAGCGAAGCCACGCCGCACATTCTGGTCGACACCGACATCTGCAACACAAAGTGTCCGCACCACTGCACAACGTACGTATGCCCGGCAAAATGCTACACGAAAGACGACCGAGGGCTCGTGCACTTCCAGTTCGAAGACTGCATCGAATGCGGCACGTGCATGTACGCCTGCGACCAGGGCGCCGTCTCCTGGAACTACCCCGACCCGGAAACCGGAAGAGGCGTGACGTGGAATCTGGGGTAGAGCGGTGAGCTTTGAGGCCTGAGCAGTGATCAGTGAGCAGTGAGCGTTGAGCTTTGAGATAAACATTTAATGCTGCAAACTGAACACTGAAAAACGAATATCGAACACCGACAACTGATAACTAAAAACCGACAACTAATAACTAACAACTAAAAACTGACAACTAATAACTAAAAACTGACAACCACCATGCCCAACTCCCCATTCAACGCCGACGACGTCTTCCTTTTCGAGCAGGAGCTGGGTGAAGAGGAACAGTTGATCATGGAATCGGCGCGCGAATATGCGCAGTCAAAGCTCGAGCCCCGTGCGCTCGAAGGGAACCAGCAGGAGATTTTCCATAAGGATATCCCGAAGGAGATGGCCGAGCTGGGGCTCCTCGGTGCAACGATTCCGGAGGAGTACGGCGGCGCCGGTGTCAGTTACACGGCCTACGGACTCATTGCCCGCGAGCTCGAACGCGTCGACTCAGCCTACCGGTCGTTCGCTTCGGTTCAGTCGTCTCTCGTGATGCATCCCATCAACATATTCGGCACCGAGGAGCAGAAGCAGCGCTTCCTGCCCGCGCTGGCGGCGGCTGATCTCATCGGCTGTTTCGGCCTGACCGAACCCGATCACGGCTCAGACCCGGGATCGATGAAGACGACCGCGCGCAAGGTGGATGGCGGATGGGTGCTCAATGGCACGAAAATGTGGATCACAAACTCGCCTATTGCCGACATTGCGATCGTCTGGGCGAAGGCGAAGGAGGACGGGAAAGATGACGGCGCCATCCGCGGATACATCGTCGAGAAGGGGTTCGACGGTTACTCTGCACCCATCACACACAATAAGATGTCGCTCAGGGCGAGTGTCACGGGGGAGATTGTGATGGAAGATTGCTTCGTCCCGGACGAAAATGTGTTTCCGGAGGTGCGCGGACTCCGAGGTCCGTTTGCCTGCCTCAACAGCGCGCGGTACGGCATTGCGTGGGGAGCCGTTGGTGCGGCCGAAGATTGCTACCGGCGCGCGCGGCGCTACGTAATTGAGCGCAATCAGTTTGGGCTGCCACTCGCCGCCACGCAGCTCATCCAGACAAAGCTGGCCAACATGGCGACCGACATCACGCAGATGCAGCTACTGGCACTTCGGCTTGGGCAATTATTTGATTCGGGTCGAGGCGAGCCTCCCATGGTGTCACTTGCCAAGCGCAATAACTGCGGCAAGGCGCTGGAGATCGCTCGGAACGCCCGCGACATGCTGGGCGGCAACGGCATCACGGGCGAATTCCGCGTCATCCATCACATGGTCAACCTCGAGAGCGTCAACACCTACGAGGGCACATTCGACATCCATGGGCTAATTCTCGGCCGGGAGATCACCGGCATCCAGGCGTTTATGGCGCGTGGCAATACCTGATGTGCGGAATGGTCGCCCGCTGCAACGCACGCTTTAAATCTCCGTAGAGAGTCAGCATCCACCAACCCGACTGATGCGCAATGAGCTCCGTCATCATCGTCCTGATCGTGTTCTCGTTTGTCACGCTGATCGTTAAGATGGGTCTTGACCACGACCGCGAGACAAAGGGTAAAGGCGACCTCCAAGGAGCGGCCGAGAAGTCGCTCACGACCTCAGAACTTCAGAATCTCATCAGGGACTCGGTGCGGGAGGCCAATCTTGACATCATCGACCGGATTGAGCGCGTCGAGAATCGGCTCGATCAGGTCGAGCATAATCGGCTCCTCGGCCCGGACTCAGGCCGCCGCCTCGACGCTCCGGATTCGTCGAATCAGTAATCGGCACTCGACACTCGACTTCCCAAACCTCATCGCTGACCTGCCATGCCAGAAGAAGTGTTCATAATCGTCGTCGTGGCGATCCTCGCCGGGACGTTCTCCGGCGTTATCAAGACGATCGTGGGATACCTGCGCGAGCGCGACCGAAAAACCGGAGGCGATAACAGCCTGACCACCAGCGAGCTAAAGCAGATCGTGGCGAACACGGTTGCAGAGGCCACCGCACCGTTAGAGGATCGGTTCGCGATGCTGGAGCGGCGGATGGAGCGTCAGCTACCGCCTGCCGAAACACCTTCCCGCGAACCCCACTTCGTAGAAGATTCGGAGCGCATCGGGGAGAAGCTGCCGGGTTAATGGCCGATCAAAGCAGCCACACCAGCAAAAGGATCAGGAGGACGACGAGGATGATCGTTCCGAGGCTGTAGCGGCGCATGTCAGGTGAAATGACTGAGTGTGGACCCGAAAGGTCCAATCAACCGCGCGGCACCATAGCAAGTTGAATCGGGGTTGTGAAAACATAGGTTTAATAAGGGCGGTTAGCGAACTGAGGTCATCAACCATACTCGCCGGTCACGCCCTGTCGCCAGAATTCGAAGGCGAGCCACCAGTCGATCGTCGTCCCGAGGTGATGCTCGCCGCGATAGTATCGTTCAACGATAGCTGATAGGCGATGAACGTCGTAGCAGCCGGCGTGTCGAACGGCACCGGAGCCGACCAGGTCGCGGATCTCATCCTGACACAGCTGCAGGAAGTCACCTCTCCGTTGATCGGCATGTGCCCGGCCGAGCCTGCCCTTCAGCGTCGTCCATGCGAATGCCGCGACGGGGCCCAGCCGAAACGGATACGTGGTGAGGCCTTTGACTAACGCCACACGCGCGAGATCGGGATTCGCACGTCGGATCCACCTGCGAAACATCCGACCACGGCGCCGCTCCCGCAGCGACGTGGCAAACACCTGGCTCAGGAACGATGCATCAGCAAACGGCATCAGGTTCGGGATGAGACCATCCATCCGTGCCTGCTCAAATCCGAAAAAATTCGGTAAGCGTGTCCGGACGGCGACGAGGTCGATCTGATCTTCATCAGTCCACGAATCGATGTCGGGCCGCGCGTAGAATGTCTCCTCTATATCGCGGAGTGCACCTTGATGAAGTCCTTGTTGGACCTCATCCGTGAAGACGTTGGCTCGGTCGACACGTATTGCGGCCAGTAGATCGTGAGGTGAGCGGTCGGCCAGCGGCTTTCTTGACGTCCGCAAAAGCCGGTTCATGAACTGCCTTCTGCCGATCTCCCCGAACCCGCCGTCCATCACAAACAAATTCTGCGCGTTCAGCTTATCGAAGTAACGCATCGACAGTGCCGCCGATGCCGGTGCGATTGCGTTGGCCTCGGTCGCGTGGCGCCGTGCGATTTGCCAAGCCTCATGCGCAGGTGGAAAGTCCTCCGAGATATTTTGGATGGGATGCCCGCTTATTTCGGCGAGTTTGGTCGCTACCCGAACATCCGGATGAACCGGCGGACCGAATACGTGGAGACACGCATCGGATCGGTCCTGGAGCAGCGCGAGCAACGTCCGCGAGTCCATCCCGCCCGATAATCCGAACGATAGCTGCCTCCCGGACGGCAAATCTGTTTCGAGCGATGCCGACAGCAGCGTCCGCGGATCTCCCTTGCCGTTCAGTGCCGATGGCAGCCACGGATTCTCGGTGATCGTGACACCCTGCTGCGATATGGCGCATCGGGCGACCTGCCCGAGCCGGGTGACGTTCTTGATGAACGCCCGAGTCGAAAGCTGCTGGTGTGCCGTCCAGTGGCTGCCGAACGCATGGACGTCAAGGTCGGCGGCCCCGCTCAGTCGAGTCACCCAGTACAGCCGCGTACTGAAAACGATGCCGCGCTCGCATTCCGTCACGTACAGCGTGCGGAGACCCGTGGCATCCGTCATCAGGTGGACGGCGCCGGCCTTGATTCGGGCGAGGGCAACGTGCCCGATTGACGGAATCTCCGCCTCATGCGATGCGAACCACGTCGACCAGTCGTTGACACTCATCACGCGCCGCCGACCGTGGTCCGTAAAAACACCGAGGCCGGCGACCACCCATGGGTCACCGGCCTCAGTTTTACCACCCAGGGCCGTTTCGACGTCTCCGCCAACCGCGAGGTATGCATGTCCGTGCCGAACCGCAAATACCGCCGAAGGATGTAGAGCCGCCGTTCGGGCAAACAGATCAGACGACGGATCGAGACTATAACAGCCGACGATCCAGCTCATCTTGATTACCTACGTGCTGGTTACTTCGCATCCTGCTGTGCGATGCTGGCCTGTGCTGCCGACAGGCGTGCAATCGGCACACGGAAGGGCGAGCAAGACACATAGTCCATCCCGATATCGAAGCAGAATGTGACCGATGACGGATCGCCACCGTGCTCGCCGCAGATACCAATCTTGAGGTCGTTCTTCGTTTGACGACCGCGCTCGGTACCGGCGCGAACGAGCTGCCCGACGCCGTCCTGGTCGAGAACCTGGAACGGATCGAACGGCAGGATCTTCTCTTCGATGTAGTACGGCAGGAACTTGCCGGCGTCGTCACGGCTGTAGCCGAATGCCATCTGCGTGAGGTCGTTCGTCCCGAAGGAGAAGAACTCGGCTTCTTTGGCAATCTGGTCGGCCATGAGCGCAGCACGCGGGACCTCGATCATCGTACCGACGAGGTACTCCACATCGGCTCCCTTTTCTTCGAAGACCTTCTTTGCCGTGGCATCGATAACACGCTTCTGGTCGGCGAACTCTTCGACCGTACCGATCAGCGGCACCATGATTTCAGGCAGCACGCTGACGCCTTCCTGCTTCAGCTCGACGGCGGCCTCGATGATGGCGCGCGTCTGCATCTCGGTGATCTCCGGGAAGGTGATCCCGAGACGGCAACCGCGGTGGCCAAGCATCGGGTTGAACTCGGCGAGTGCATCGACTTTCGCCTGGACCTCCTCAACGGAGACGCCGAGATCCGATGCCATTTCCTGCTTGCCTTTCTCGTCGTGCGGAAGGAACTCGTGCAGCGGCGGATCGAGCAGACGGACGGTGACCGGCTTGCCCGCCATCGCGCGGAAGATGCCCAGGAAGTCGTCCTTCTGATACGGAAGCAGTTCTCCGAGCGCTTTGCGGCGCTCTTCGACCGAGCTCGCCAGGATCATCTTGCGAACACTGCGGACGCGGTCGCCTTCGAAGAACATATGCTCCGTGCGGCACAGTCCGATGCCTTCGGCACCAAACTCGAGCGCCTTCTCGGCGTCGTGCGGTGCGTCGGCATTGGCGCGGACCTTCATCGTGCGGAACTCATCGACCCATTCCATGAAGGTCGCGAAATCGCCCGTGAGCTCCGGTGCAACCAGTTCCTGCTCGCCTGAGATGACCTCACCCGTGGAGCCGTTCAGTGAGATCCAGTCGCCTTCATGAACGGTAACGTCGCCATTGGTGAACGACTTGTTCTTGTAGTTGATGACGATGTCATTGCAACCGGCAACGCAGGGCTTACCCCATCCGCGGGCTACGACGGCGGCGTGACTCGTCATACCGCCACGCGAGGTAAGAATACCGGTAGCGGCGTCCATCCCGCCGACGTCTTCCGGGCTGGTCTCGATACGAACAAGGATGACCTGCTTGCCGTCGTCGCGCGCGGCCTCGGCATCCTCAGCGGTGAAGACGACCTGGCCCACGGCGGCGCCGGGAGAGGCAGGGAGACCACGGCCGATCACATTATTCTGATAACCGGCTTCATTGGCGAAGCGGGGGTGCAACAGCTGATCGAGGTGCGTCGGCTCGACGAGCTCCTTGACGGCCGTCCGCTTGTCGACCATTTTCTCGCGGACCATATCGACCGCGATCTTGATGGCCGCCGTACCGGTCCGCTTGCCGTTGCGGGTCTGGAGGATGTAGAGCTTACCTTCCTGCACGGTAAACTCGATATCCTGCATGTTGCTGTAGTGATTCTCGAGCTTGTTGATCGTTTCGATCAGCTCTTTATAGGCCTGCGGGAATTCCTCGGCCATGCGGGAGATGTCCTCCGGCGTGCGGATACCGGCCACAACGTCTTCGCCCTGGGCGTCGATGAGAAACTCGCCGTAGAGCTTGTTCTCGCCGGTTGAAGGGTTACGGGTAAAGAGAACGCCCGTACCACTATTGGAGCCCATGTTTCCGTAGACCATCGCCTGGACGTTGACGGCCGTGCCGATGAGCCCGGTAATCTTGTTGATGCGGCGGTACTTGATGGCGCGGTCGCTGTCCCACGAGTTGAACACCGCGTTAATCGAGAAGCGGAGCTGCTCCATCGGATCTGCGGGGAACATGTAGCCCGTGCGCTTGCGGTAGATCGCCTTATAGCGGTCGACCAGCTCGCGAAGGTCGGCAGCGGTGAGGTCGGCATCGTCCTCGACACCACGTTCTTCCTTCAGGGCCTCCATCGCCTCTTCGAAGAGCTCGTGCGGAACGCCCATCACGACGTCGCCGAACATGTCGATGAAACGGCGATACGCATCGTATGCGAAGCGCTCGTTGTTCGTCTTCTTGACGAGGCCTTCGACGACGGCGTCGTTGATGCCCAGGTTGAGCACCGTATCCATCATACCGGGCATCGAGACGGCGGCACCACTACGGACCGAAACGAGCAGCGGGTTTTCCGCATCGCCAAATCCGGCACCCATGGCCTCCTCGAGGTGACGAACGCCTTCACGGACCTGCTCTTCAAGACCCTCCGGCCATTCATGACCGTGCTCGCTGTAATATCTGCAGGTCGCCGTGGAGATCGTGAATCCCGGAGGCACCGGCAAACCAATCGCGCACATTTCGCTCAGGTTGGCACCTTTGCCACCGAGCAGTTCTTTCATCGACTTGTCACCTTCGGACTTATCGCCGCCGAAGGCGTAAACCATTTTTTCGAGCGTTTCGGACATAGAATGCCGTTGTTTACGTTAAGGTGAACCTTGAGCGCCGGGTGCGCGCTGAACCATACTCCGGCGTGCGCGTGCGTTACTTTCTTCTATACTTCGAGCACGGCGGCTTCCGAAGCTCCGTAAAGTACGGATTCGAAGACTGACCCGTCGGGCATGACGCCGTCTTAATCCTTCCGGCATCGAGATGCGGAACAGTTTCAGCCGGCAGACGTGCCGCGATGCCCTTCAAGCGCTGGTGCGAATTTGCATCCGCCTGGGCAATCGGCCCTAAATTACACATACGCGCATGGCCGGCGCCACCGCCCTTCATCCATTCTCTGTGAGCATTGGTATAGACTGAATGAAAAAGCTCGTTATTGTCGAGTCACCAACGAAGGCACGCACCATCCGCAGCTATCTCGGTGATGAGTTTGAGATTGAGGCCAGCATGGGCCATGTCCGAGATCTGCCGTCGTCGGCGCGGGAAGTCCCGGAGTCGCTGCGTAAGCACAAGTGGGCATCCCTCGGCGTTAATGTGGATGATGACTTCGAGCCGCTCTATGTCGTCCCGAAAGACAAGCAGAAGGTCGTCACGCAGCTCAAGAAGCAGCTGAAGAAGGCTGACGAGCTGTACATCGCGACGGACGAAGACCGCGAGGGCGAATCAATCGGATGGCACCTCATTCAGGTGCTTGAGCCGAAGGTGCCGGTCAAGCGGATGGTTTTCCACGAAATCACTAAGGATGCCATCGTCTCGGCGCTCGATAAAACGCGCGACATCGACACGAACCTGGTCGAAGCACAAGAAACACGGCGCCTGCTCGACCGGCTGGTTGGCTACTCGATCTCTCCTGTGCTCTGGCGTGTAATCTCGAAGGGGCTCAGCGCCGGCCGCGTACAGAGCGTGGCCGTGAGGCTGCTCGTTCAGCGGGAGAAGGAGCGGATGGCCTTCGTCCCCGCGTCGTACTGGGACCTCAAGGCAGCGCTGCGGCAAAATGGTACCGGCTTCGAAGCCGTGATGACGCATTACCGCGGCATTCGCCTCGCATCGGGGTCCGATTTCGATGATGACACCGGGCGGCTCAAAGCGGGCCTGACGCCTGACAAGGACGTCCTGCTGCTCTCCGAAGAGGATGCCCGCGCCCTGGCCGAGCGACTTCCGTCCGCGCCGTGGCGCGTGGCGAACATCAACGAGCGCGTCTCCAAGCGCTCGCCTGCACCGCCGTTCATCACATCCACACTGCAGCAGGAGGCCAGCCGCAAACTCAGCCTGTCGGCGCGCGAAACGATGCGCGTGGCCCAGCGGCTGTATGAGCACGGCCATATCACGTATATGCGTACCGACTCCACGAACCTCTCTCGCGAAGCGGTTGATGGAAGCCGGCGTGCCGTTGAAAAGCGCTATGGCAAGGAATATCTGAGCGACGGCCTCCGACAGTACGGCGGCAAAGTCCGAAACGCGCAGGAAGCGCACGAAGCCATCAGACCCGCCGGCGGCGCGATGAAGACCAGCCGCGAGCTCGGCCTCAGCGGTATCGACGCCCGCCTGTACGACCTCATCTGGAGCCGCACGATCGCGAGCCAGATGGCGGATGCGCGCATTCGTCTCGTCACCGCCTCCATCGAGGCTCGCGACGAGGATAACGTCGCCGCATTCCGCGCCTCGGGCCGATCGATTGATTTTCCGGGCTTCTTCCGTGCTTATGTCGAAGGCAGCGACGATCCGGATGCCGCCATCGAGAATCAGGAGGCGCCGCTGCCGAAGCTGCAAGAGGGCGACACCCCGGATTGCGACGATGTGAAGGCGCTCGGCCACGAGACACGGCCGCCGGCGCGCTACACCGAGGCTACGCTCATCCGTACGCTCGAAAGCGAGGGCATTGGTCGACCCAGTACGTACGCCACGATTATCGACACGGTCATCAACCGTGGATATGTGCGCAAGGTAGGAACACAGCTCGCGCCGTCTTTCACCGCATTCGCCGCCAATAACCTCCTCGAAGCGCAGTTCCATAAACTGGTCGACGTCGGTTTCACGGCGGAAATGGAACAGGTTCTCGACGATATCGCGGCGGGAGAGGAGGAATCGACGCCCTACCTGCGACGCTTCTACGACAAAGGGATCGAGAGCGCGATTGCCACGGTAAAGGAAAAGGTCGATCCAAAGGAAATTTCAACGATCCATTCTCCCAAGTGGAACGGATTCGTGGTGCGTGTGGGGCAGTACGGCCCGTATCTCGAGGTCGATGTCGACGGAGAGCAGGTTCGTGCGTCACTTCCGCAGGACCTCCTTCCTGGTGAAGTCACACTTGAGAAGCTGCAGGAGATCGCGGAGGCCGCTACGGCTGAAGACGAGGTGCTGGGTGTTCATCCCGAACACAACAAGCCGGTCTTCTTGAAGGATGGACCCTACGGGCCGTACGTACAGCTCGGAGAGGACGACGAGAAGCCTCGGCCGAAGCGTCAGTCGCTCGCGCCGGGGTTGACGAAAGCGGATGTCTCGTTCGACGTGGCGCTCGACTTGCTGGCGCTGCCTCGCGTGCTCGGACAACATCCTGACTCAGGCAAAGACGTCAAAGCCAGCATCGGCCGGTTCGGTCCGTACGTTCAGCACGAGAAGACATACGCCTCCCTCAAGAAAGGCGTGGACGATGTCCTGAAAGTTGAACTACCTCGCGCACTCGAACTGCTCGCCGAGAAGGAGCGCAAGAACAAGCCACTGCGTGTACTCGGCGATCATCCCGAGACCGGTGATCCTATCGAGGTATGGGCCGGCCGCTACGGACCCTACGTGAAGCATCAGAAGACGAACGCTTCGCTTCCTAAAGGGATTGAGCCCGACGATGTGTCGATGCCGATGGCGATCGACCTGATCGTTGAACAAGCCAAAAAAGGGAAGAAGGGCCGAGGTACGAAGAAAACCGCAACGAAAAAATCGTCAGCCAAGAAGCCCGCAGCTAAAAAAGCAACGGCTAAGAAGGCGGCTCCGAAGAAGAGCGCGCCGAAGAAATCGGGTTCCGATGAGTAGCTCTTATCGGCCGATATCACGCTCGCCGAGGCGTAGCGAGTCGAGGATGCTGAGGTAGTTGCGGTAGCGGAGGTCGCTGATCTCGCCGCGCTCAAATGCGTCGATGATTGCGCAACCGGGTTCGTGATCGTGGGTGCAGTTGGGAAATCGGCAGTCGTGGATGTGCGGCACGAACTCGACGAAGTAATGAGCGAGGTCGCCCGGTTCGAAGTCGAGCACGCCAAACTCACGCACGCCGGGCGTGTCGACGGCATAGCCGCCGAACGACAGGGGGTAAAGCGTGACGTTGGTCGTGGTATGGCGGCCCTTGCGCGTCCGCTCGCTGATTTCGGCGGTACGAGCGCCGAGGCCGGGCTCAATGGCATTGAGCAGGGTGGACTTGCCCGTACCGGAGGGTCCCACGAGCACCGTCGTCTGTTCCTCAAACTCGCCTCGCAAGTCGGCGATGCCGCTCTCGCTCTCCGCGCTCACGATACGGACAGGGTAGTCGAGACTCTCGTACAACTCGGTCAACTCCTCGATAAATGGGCTGCGCACGTCGTCGATCAGGTCGCTCTTGTTGAAGAGTATGCCTGCATCGAGCTCATTGCGGGCGGCCACCACCAGGATGCGATCGATGAAGCCGGGATTCGGCGGAGGCAGATCAACCGACTGGACCACCCAAACCATATCCACATTAG
>CBFGYX010000008.1:0-16000 GCA_965653075.1 uncultured bacterium | reverse complement strand
ACGGGCAGGCGGCCCAGCCGATCGCGCATCCGGCTGAAGAAATGCTCGCCCGGAGGTCGAGATAGCGGCGGGCGTAGTCACGGGCGCGGTTAAACTCGTCGCTCGACTGCGTGCTCGCATGGGTTTGCCACCAACCGGTAAGTGTATCGTTGTCGTGCGTACCGGTGTAGGCGATGAGTTCTCGGATAAAGTTGTGAGGGAGGAAGGTAGAGTCGGGGTCCGACTCATATCCGAACTGCATCACCGCCATCCCGGGAAACCCGAACCGGCGCATCAACTCGCGCACCCCATCCGTGATGATGCCGAGGTCCTCCGCGACGACGGGCAGGCGGCCCAGCCGATCGCGCATCCGGCTGAAGAAATGCTCGCCCGGAGCGTCGAGCCATTCACCATTGACGGCCGTCGGTTCGCGGCCGTCGATCGCCCAGTAGGCGTCGAATCCGCGGAAGTGGTCGAGGCGGAGTAGATCCACGCGTTCGAGAACGCGCTTGAGGCGCTGGTACCACCAGGCGTAGTCGTTCTGCTGCATCACCTCCCAGCGGTAGATCGGATTGCCCCAGCGCTGCCCGGTCTCGCTGAAGTAATCAGGTGGCACTCCCGCAACAAGCGACGCGTGACCGTGCTCATTGAGGTGGAACAGCTCTGGATTAGCCCAGACGTCGGCGCTGTCATGCGCCACGTAAATCGGCAGGTCACCGAAAATGCGGATGTGGCGCTCGTTACAATAGGCTTTGAGCCGCGTCCATTGCACATGAAACAGGAACTGCCAGAACTTCTGGCGCCGGATGTCGGTCGCTCGGTCACGGCGCAGCGCCTGCATCGCGTCATTATGCCGCTGTGCGAATTCGGCCGGCCAGTCGGTCCAGGATCGGCTTTCGAAAGCAGATCGCAGCGTCATGAACTCGGCGTAGTCATCGAGCCAGTCTGCATTGGTTTGGGAATAGCGCTCGAACGCATCTCGATCGACGCTGCCATGCCCGCGCTCGAAATTGTCGAAGGCAAGGCTGAGCAGACGCTCGCGCGCTGGAATGAGATTGTGGAAGTCGACCTGATCGGCTGCCGGAGTGCGTTGCGCCATCACGTCATCTCGCGAGACCAGTCCGAGCTCGTTCAGGTTGTCGACACTAATAAAGAGCGGGTTGGACGCGAATGTCGACGGACTGGAATACGGCGAATGGCCGAGACCGGTGGGCACGAGCGGTAAGACTTGCCAGTACTGCTGCCGCGATGCGGCGAGAAAGTCGGCGAAGGCGTAGGCCGCGGGGCCGAGATCGCCAATGCCGTACGCACTTGGCAGTGATGATATATGAAGCAGAATGCCGCTCGAGCGAGATAAATCCATTGAGGAATAATCGTAATAGGATCGGGGAGGAGTACACGAGCTCTTTCTCATGAGCGGCCGAAACTAACTCGCGGCGTCGATGGATCATACAGCGCGCCGTGGCGGGCCGTGTCTTGTTGCCGTAAAGTTATGCCTCGGGGTTCGGGGTGGATGATTCCCCTGGCCGGTCGATGTGTTGACGGCGCGGAGATCCGGCGTCCGAAGTATGGGCGTGAGAGCTTCGGGACAACGCGCCGGCCATCGGCGTCCCGGCGCAGCGGGTTTAGATGTCGGCGCGGCCTGACCCGGTTCTTCCCAAACAAATAAGAACCTGCGGGAAAAACGGCTCGAATGTCTCCGGGGCGCCGGCGTGGTGCATCAAGGCGGTGGAACGGCGCGGCGATGCCCGACGTAAGGCAGCGCACTCCATCAAAATTAATGAGTTAGGATGAGCAGGCACGGCAGAGTTCTCGTGGCGATGAGCGGCGGCGTCGATTCGTCGGTGGCGGCAGTGATGTTGAAAGAGCGTGGCTACGAGGTTGTAGGAATCACGATGAAGACGTGGGACTACACCTCGAGCGGCGGGCGAAATGGGAAGGAAGTGGGCTGCTGCTCGCTCGAATCGATGAACGACGCCCGTGCGGTGGCGCTGAAGTATGACTTCACGCACTTTATCGTCGACATCCGCGAAGAGTTTGGCGACTGGGTAATCGAGCGGTTTACGAGCGAATACCTCGCCGGGCGGACGCCCAACCCATGCGTTCTATGCAATACCCACATCAAGTGGGCGGCGCTGATGCGGCGGGCCGAGAATCTGGAGTGCGATTACATTGCGACGGGCCATTACGCGCGCATGCGGCACGATGAGGACCTTCAGCGATATGTGTTGATGAAGGGGCTCGATAACAACAAGGACCAGAGCTACGCGCTGTGGGGCCTCCCGCAGGAGCACCTGGCGCGGTCGATCTTTCCGCTTGGCGTATACACCAAGCCGGAAATCCGCGAATTCGCCGAGCAGCTGGGTCTAACACGTGTGGCCGATAAGCCCGACTCGTACGAGATCTGCTTCATCCCCGACAACGACTATCGGCGTTTCTTGAAGGATCGCGTGCCCGGGCTCGATGAGGAAGTTGGCGGGGGTGCGTTCGTTCTGTCGGACGGCACGGTCGTGGGCCGCCACGAAGGCTACCCGTTCTATACGATTGGTCAGCGGCACGGACTCGGGCTGGCGCTCGGCGCTCCGGTGTATGTGACGCACATCGATGCCGAAACGAACACGATCACCGTCGGTCCGCGTGAGGAGCTGTTGAAGCAGACCGCTACGGCGCGGCAGCTCAATATGATCAAATACCCTGATCTACGGGATGAGCGGACGGCCGTGGCGAAAATCCGCTACAAAGACGACGGCGCACCTGCGCTGGTACAGCAAGTCGACGACGACGTGCTGAGTGTTTCATTCGCCGAGCCGCGCCGGGCAATCACACCGGGGCAGTCGGTGGTACTGTACGAAGGTGAGGATGTGCTTGCGGGCGGGTGGATTCATACAGTAGAGACGCCGCACGCAGCTGCAACCATGGGCGGAGACGCCGCGCATGACGATGCGTGATGTTCGTCCGGCACTGCTCCTTATTCTGGCGGTGATAGCCGGGGCGGGTTGTGCGGCGCTCGGCGGCGGCAGTACGCGCGATGATGCCGGTATCGTCGAAGGCGTCGGCGTGATTGATATCGTTGAGGAGGGGAGACGGGGCTTTGGAATCACCACCGAAGAAGGTGCCCGCTTTCTTCCTCAGAATCTGCCTCGAGGATTCCAGCAGCCCGGAATGGCTGTGCGATTTAGGGCTCGCCTGATCCCTGATGATATGACGCTTTTGATGTGGGGCACGCCGGTACAGATCGAAGAGCTTGAGGCTCTGTAACGTAGGTGTGACTGTAGGGCCATATTGCAATCCCTTTACAGGCAGTTGCGGCCCTTTTTCTGTAGAATCCGATTTAAGGGCATTCGTAATTGCGAAGCCCAATTCGGAGATAGAAGATGAAGTTTTGGATCAGGGTCACACTCAACGACAGGCGTGTGCTGGGAGGATCATTCCATCGACTCTGCCGAGGCTTTCAGCAGGCGTTCATTGCCGCTGGAGCGCCGCGAGGGATGGCGATGTTTGCGATCGTAGATGGAGACCAGCGCTCAGTCTACTTCTCGCCGGAGAGCCTCCACCACGTTCAGGATCTCGTTGACGACCATGACGGCGAACCTTGCGATGCGCCCGACACGCGTGATCTCACGATGATCTTTGGCGTCCCTGGAGCCGATGCAGATATCTTTGGCACCTCCGATGCTCCCGCCGGTGACGGCGCAGCGGCTGCCGTTGCGGTAGCTCGCTGACATAATTGTCCATCAACAGCCGAAACGGCAATCAACATGGCCACCGGTTACGCTCATCACACATCCTCAGATACCATGAATAACACCCGGAAGGCGGGCCGCCTCCTGATCGTTGAAGACGATCCCGAACTCAGTACCGGTCTATTGCTCTTTCTCGAATCCCAGGGGTTCGAGGTCACGCTTGCCAATGACGGCGACAAAGGGTTGGATGAAGCGGTGTCGCTTCCGGGATACGACCTGTTGGTTCTCGACGCGAAACTGCCGGGACGCGGCGGGTTCGAAATCCTGCGCGAAGTACGCTCTCGCGGCGTCAGTACGCCGGTGTTGATGCTCACCGGGTTGGGCGGGCACGACAGCAAAATGCGCGGTTTCGAACTGGGCGCCGACGACTATCTGACGAAACCGTTCTCGACGGATGAGTTGCTGGCTCGCGTTCAGGCCATCTTGCGCCGCACTCAGACGGCTGACGGTGAGACGAAGGGGCGATATGAAGTCGGCGGCATCATCGTCGACCTTGACACGAAGGACGTTCACCGCAACGGCGAGTCGGTAGACCTGACGGACCTCGAGTTCCGGCTGTTGAGCTATCTGATCTTGCACCGCGGCCGGACGGCCACGCGTGAGCAGATTCTGCGGGATGTGTGGGGCTTGCCGTCGGACATCGAGACTCGCACCATCGACCGCCACGTGAATGCCTTGCGCAAAGTGATGGATGGTGAGGACGAGGAATCATGGCCGATACGGAGCGTCTACGGCATCGGATATAAATTGGTCGATGCATCGCGCGTCGATTAGCCGGCCGCATTCACCAGCACGCGAAGTGAGACGGGGGTCACGCCTTTGGCCATAAACCGGGCGGCGCTCCCTGAACGTCACATCGCAATAGACTGAATCATGAAGAAGGGCATTCGGGCATATCCGGATGCCCTTTCTTTGTGAGTCGTGCCTTTCGTCAGCACGTATTGTCTCGCAACCCGGTCTCTCGGTGAGCGTCGGATATAGCTTCCTGAGCGCAGCGAGTCTAATCACACCCGAAGTTTTATGTCGAAGTCCGCCCGCCCAGACGTCATCGATCATGAACCGCCTGCCGACACGTTCCTCGAGGATGTGATCGCAGGACTGTCGGCGTCGCCGCGGACGCTGCCGAGCAAGTACTTCTACGATGCACACGGTTCGCATCTGTTCGATCAGATCACGGAGCTCGACGAGTATTATCTGACGGACACGGAGATCGGCATTTTGAAACGCCATGGTGCAGACATGGCATCGATCATCGGCCCGAGCGCCATGGTGATCGAGTACGGAAGCGGGAGCAGTATCAAGACGCGAATCCTGCTCGATCATCTAAAAGAGCCGGCGGCATACGTGCCGGTAGACATCTCGCGTAGTCATCTGTCGGCCGCGGCAGCGGCGCTCGCAGAAGAGTATCCGGACGTCGAGATTCTCCCGGTTTGTGCTGACTACACGCAGGACTTCGAGCTCCCCATACCAGATCGGCCGGTCGGACGCCGCATCGTCTTTTTCCCGGGTTCCACCATCGGCAACTTCACCAGGAAGGAAGCCGAACGTTTTCTCCGACAGGCTTCGCGCGGCACGGATGCTGTTTTGATAGGCGTCGACCTGCCGAAGGATGCTCACGTTCTGGAGCGAGCCTACGACGATGAGCACGGCGTGACTGCTGCGTTCAATATGAACCTGCTCACGCGGCTGAGCGAGGAGCTGGGTGCCAGGCTGACTGCTTCAGACTTCCGGCACCGAGCATACTTCAACGAGGCAGAGTCGCGGATCGAAATGCATCTCGATGCGACTCGCGCCACTGAAATCTTGATCGGTGGTCGGTCGTTCCGCTTCGAGCAAGGGGAGTCCATCCGCACCGAATACTCGCACAAGTACTCGTTAGAATCCTTCGCGGTGCTTGCCTCTAACGCCGGACTGCGCGTGCAGAAGGTCTGGACGGACGACCGTGAGTACTTCAGCGTGCAGTACCTCGAACGGGAATAGCAGGACGAGTGTGCATACGCCCGTGGCACGATTCATCGCGCCGGCATCTCGTTTAATTCGACACCTTTGTCTGCCAACGATAGCTCTATGCAAAACGCCCTTCCGTCCGTAGACGAAAGGGCGTTTAAGCGTACCTGATTGCTTCAGCAAGCAGGCTCTATTCTTTTGCGCCCTCTTCGGCAGCTTCAGACGGCGACTTCTCGTCGTCCGCTTCATCCGACGCATCGGGCTTGTCCGATACCTTGTCTTCAACCTTGGCTTTTGCCGGCTTCGGCGCTTTGGCCTTGATCGTTTTAAGTGTCAGGATATCATCCTTCTCCTTTACGTCATAGACGATCTCAATCGCATCCCCATCACCCAGATTCGAGGAGAGAATGGCTTCTGCCATCGGATCCTCGATGTATTTCTGGATGGCCCGGCGCAACGGCCGTGCACCGAACTTGGGGTCATATCCCTTATCTACGAGGAAGTCCTTCGCACTCTCAGCAAGCTCCACCTCGATACCAAGGCTGCGCGCCCGATTGAGCAGCTCGGTTGCCATGATGTCGATGATCTCGAAGATATGCTTCTTCTCGAGCGGGTGGAAGACGATCATGTCGTCTATGCGGTTGAGGAATTCGGGGTTGAAGACCCGTTTCAGCGCGTCCTCGACCGTCGATTTCATTGACGCATAGTTGTAGACCGCATCGTCCTGCGCGAAGCCGATGCCTTTGCCGAGATTCCGGATATCACGCGCGCCGATGTTCGACGTCATGATGATGATGGTATTCCGGAAATCGACGCGGCGGCCCAGGCCGTCCGTCAAGACACCGTCATCCAGAACCTGAAGTAAGATGTTGAACACATCGGGGTGTGCCTTCTCGATTTCGTCGAGCAGCACGACCGAGTACGGCTTGCGGCGAACCTTCTCCGTCAGCTGACCGCCTTCTTCGTAACCGACGTACCCTGGAGGCGCACCGACCAGACGGCTCACCGAGAACTTCTCCATGTACTCCGACATGTCGATGCGGATGAGTGCATCCTGCGAATCGAACAGGTACTCGGTCAGGACTTTCGCCAGTTCTGTCTTACCAACGCCGGTGGGGCCGAGGAAGATGAATGAGCCAATCGGTCGTTTAGGATCTTTGAGCCCCGCACGCGTCCTGCGGATCGCACGAGACAGCTTCTGGATCGGCTCTTCCTGACCGACGACGCGGCCCGTGAGTGCCTTCTCCATCTCGAGCAATTTCCGACTCTCCGGCTCAGAGATCTTGTCCACGGGGATACCCGTCATCATGGCGATGACTTCGGAAATATCCTTCTCCGTGACGTCGTAGACCTCGCTTTCGGCTTTACGCTCCCATTCCTGCTTCGCCTCCTCAAGCTGCTCCTGAAGCTTCTTCTCCTTGTCGCGCAGCCGCGCCGCTTCTTCGAAGCGCTGGCTCTTCACCACCTGGTTCTTCTCTTCCCGCACCTCCTCGATCTTGTTTTCAAGCTCGAGGATATCTTTGGGAACGCGGATGTTGTTCAAATGAACACGCGCACCCGCCTCATCCATCACGTCAATAGCTTTGTCGGGTAGGAATCGGTCGGTGATGTAGCGATCCGACAGGCTTACCGACAGCTCGAGCCCTTCGTCGGAGTAGCGCACGTTGTGGTGCTCTTCGTACCGATCCTTGATGTTCTTGAGGATCTGCACCGTCTCCTCCGGGGTGGAGGGGTCGACGAGTATTTTCTGGAAGCGGCGATCGAGTGCGCCGTCTTTCTCGATATACTGGCGATACTCGTCGAGCGTCGTTGCTCCCACACACTGGATCTCACCGCGGGCCAGCGCCGGCTTGAACATGTTCGACGCATCAAGCGAGCCCGAGGCCCCGCCCGCGCCGACGATGGTGTGCAATTCATCGATGAAGAGGATGACGTCCGGGCTCTTCTCGAGCTCGTTCATCACCGCCTTCATGCGCTCCTCGAACTGACCGCGATATTTGGTGCCTGCGACGAGTGCCGCAAGGTCCAGCGTGACAATGCGCTTCTCAAAAAGCACACGGCTAACCTTGCGCTGGATGATACGCATCGCGAGGCCTTCGGCGATGGCCGTCTTGCCTACGCCCGGCTCACCAATCAGCACCGGATTGTTCTTCTTCCGGCGGCTAAGTACCTGCGCAACACGTTCTATTTCCCGCTCTCGACCTACGATCGGGTCGAGCTTGCCTTCTTCAGCCAGTTTGGTCAAGTCCCGGCCAAAATTGTCCAGCACCGGTGTTTTGCTCTTTTCCATTTTGCTTCGCTCCTTGCCCATTCCCGTGGATGCTCGTCCACCACCCTCGCCGCCTCGTGACGCGGCTTTTCCGCTGATGATCGAGTCGAGTTCACTACGTACGGCATCATACGTCACTGAGAAACCCTGCTGCAAAATCTGAGCCGCAATGTTCTCGTCATCTCTGAGCAAGCTTAGCAGCAGATGCTCCGTTCCGATCACATCGCTCTTGTACAGCTTCGCCTCGAGGTACGTGATCTTCAGGACCTTCTCCGCCTGCTTGGTCAGTGGTATGTTGCCCGGCGCGAAAGCGCCGCCCGTGCCGCGAACCGTGTCTTCGACCGCCTTGCGCAGCTTGAGCAAGTCACATCCGAGATTGCGGAGGATTTTGATTGCGATTCCTTCGCCTTCCCGGATGATGCCCAGCAGCAGGTGCTCGGTGCCGATATAGTCATGCCCGAGGCGTAGCGCCTCCTCACGGCTATACGAGATCACATCGCGCACCCTGTTCGAAAAATTCCCTTCCATAAGTATGTTTTATTCGAGCGGACGTCCGGCGGCTGTCTATCAGACGCGACAATCCGGGCCGCATTGTATCGTCATTCTAAAGGCGTATCGAAGCCTGGGGATGGTACCGAGCCTGAATTAGGCTGTTCCACTCCTTAAAGACGCCGAAGCGCGCGACCATCAGACGAGGATCGCGCGCTTCAGGACAAGATCTGCCGTGTTGGAGTCTTCCTGTCAGGCGGCAAAACTTGATCCACAACCACACGACTCGGCCGCGTTCGGATTGTCGAACGTAAACCCTCGTGCGTTCAGGCCATCATGATAGTCAACCGTCGTACCGAGGAGGTACAGACCGTGGCGTTTGTCGACGTACGTTAGAATGCCGTCGACCTCGTATTCGACGTCGTGCTCTCGTTTCTTGTCGAAACCCAGCACATAGCTCATCCCCGAACACCCACCACCACGGACCCCAACACGAAGGCCGAAGCCATCCGGGATCTGTTTTGTCGACATGATTTTCTGAATCTCCCGCGCAGCTCGATCGCTAAGTCTGATCGGAGACGGGCGGGTTTTCGTCGCGGTTGTAGACATCTTTGCTGCGTCAACTGCGTTTGTTTTCTGAGGGCGTCTGTGCAACGACACCCCCCGGGCACTGTTCCGTTTTCGTCATCCGAGGGGCCGCGCCAGAACCACGACGTCTCGGTAGGCTTCGGTTCTCCCGTTGTCGAGATCGACGGCCTCGAGGACCACAACATAGATTCCGATTCGAAGCCTTCGTCCATCATCATCACGTCCATCCCAAAGCAGGCTGCCGGATGACCCGCTGAGCGACGGCGGTGCGATCCTCCGGACGAGCCGACCCCGGCTGTCGAAAATATGGATCCGCACATGTGCACCCGGCGCTTGTAGCGTATAACCGATCGAAGCGTGGCCGGGCCGACCATCAGCGTCGGGCGAGAACACTTTCGGATCGATGGCGATGCCCGGCGATTCCGTAGTAGGCGCTCCTGACACAACGGAGTTAACTCGGCCGGGGGTTCCACCTTCAGCAGAGACGGAGGTAGTCCAATTGTGCTCATCGTCGGCAGGCAGGGTGGTGTCTACCCGCTCGAGCGCCAGGCCGACGTACGACTCAACGCCACGATGATGGAGGCCGGGATGATAGCTGAAGCGATCGATTTCCAGGGAGTCCGCACCAAGTAAACGGACGGTTTTGCCGGCGTTGGGAAGGTTGAGAGTGTTGCGACGGCTGACCATTAATGTGGTTGAGGGATCGCGAAAGTCAGTTGACGCAAATGCCTCCTCAATCATCAACGCGTCGTTCACTGCGTCACGACCGGCCGGCTCGGCCGCGACGACGAGGTATGTCTCGGGAGCCAGCGTTCGGAGCGGCTCGGAAAAGGGTATTGATCGAAAGCCTCCCGTCTCATCGGGTTCGTCGGCAATCAGGATGTTCGAAACGTTGAGAGGAAACGGCGTCTGGTTAATGAATTCGATGTATTCGGGCTGATCGGGCAGGTTGTCGAAGGGATCGGCGCGGGGCGTAAACATGATCTCGTTGAAGACAAGGTCGCCGGGGCGGGGAAGCGTTGATACCTCGGCGGTTGTGTCTCGGAGGGCAAAACCGAAGACGTCGATGAGGCCCGACACTTGTGCGTCGGTAGGCCTGTCGCCAACGTATTCTGCCACAACAACTGAGTCTTCGATGAGAGTCAGTGAGGTGGCTCGATTCCCGGCGATCGAAATCAACGGTGAGCCGGCTGAGAGGTCGATGGGTCGATTGAAGTATAGAGCGATGCGTCCCTGGCGCGAATTGCTCGCCTGGATCTCCTGTGCCGCGATGAGCTCTGCCGCCTCTGTGACAGGCGCATAAACACTGTTGCGTTCGCCCGGTGTGGCACCCCGCGGATCGGCGCTCGGTGCGAAGTTAAATCGGGACGACGGCCCGTCCGGATCGATTCGTTCGATTGACCGGGCCGCCGTCGTCCATGATGACGAGTAAGCCACGGAGTCTATAGCCGCCGCACCAGCATACAAGATGACGGCATCGCCTGAATTGTTGAGCGTGTGCCAGACCGGCGGCTGACGGATGTTGCGGGCCGCTGGGAACGCCTCGCGGAATGTCATTGAGTCGGCGACGATCGTGGCGAGCCCTCCCGGCGGCAGCAGCCAGGCCATGTCGGTAATCGGCGTGGCCTGAAGCCGGTCATCTGAAAAATCGAGGTAGGATAGATCGATTTCGATATCCGATCGGTTGTAGATCTCGATGAACTCGAGCTTCTGGTCGGGAGGCGCGAAGTGGATCTCGTTGACGACGAGGTCGCGCACGTCCGGCAAAGGCATGACGAGGAAGTCGAGTTCGCCGCGCCATGACTGGCCATCACCCGACCAGATGTCGCCGATAGTAAGCGAGTACTCGCCTGGTTCAAGCGGATCGGATAGCGTAAGGTCGATGACGGTCGCACCGGCAATGGAGACGTCCACAACATGAACGCGGGCGGCATTGAGCGAGAACTTGTCGAGTAGGACAGTTGTGGCGTCAACTGCACGGTTGAACCGCACCTGAAGGACGCGGGCGAAGCGGTGATTGTAGATGGCCGCCACAGGGGCGAACGCTCGCACCTGTTCCTCTTTTACATCGATCGATACGTGAAGCGGTGGTAGGGGGAGGCCGTTCTCATGCACGAGGCCGTCAATCGCAAGGTCGTATCTGCGCACGTCCAAGCCGCGGTCGAGGTGTAGTTCCACGCGATCGATGATGTCGCCTGGGTCACACATGACATTGGCAATTGTAAGGGGTGGCGATAACGAATAGTGAACCGGCATACACGCGGAAACCGCCAGAATCGGCTCAGAAAATTGCACGCGTATGCGTTGGGGCGCGATCGCTTCGGCGGTAGCTTCCGTCGACGGCGGCGCAGGCGTCGCGCCGGGCGTTACGCCGACGTCGTCGAAAAAATATCCGCTTCCCGTCGTCGAGGTGTGTTTTACCCAGAAACCGAACCAGTTCGATGCCTGGTACCGGTCGTCCTCCGCCTGAATGATCAATTCGTCATCCGCGAAAACAGTCCATCGGCTGAGCTCATCTCGTTCGACGCGAAACCGGACGTCGGCGGTATCTCCCTCGGCAATGCCTGCTTCTGAGCGGCCGATCTCGACGCGTCGGCTCGAAGGGTCGCCATCGATGCGGACGAGCCGGATATCCTTGGCATTGTTGGTACCGATCTGCAGGAAGTAGCCCCGAACGTTTCCGGCCAGATTGGGGACATCCGCCACGAGGAAGACGCGCGTACCGTTGAAGTTGCTGAGGTTGACGCCGCTTCGCGAAAAACGGAATTCCCACGAGCCGTAGGCCGTCTCCGATCTCGTCGCCAGGTGGAGCGTGTCGGCCGAGGTGCGTCCGGCGGAGTTGAGCATCCGCGTTCCATCGACATCGACAATTTGCCAGCGGTCGGTCGTGCCGACCCACGCTGGTGCCGAGGTGAAATCGCCATCCTCAAAATCATCAAAAACCTGGGCGAGAGATGGCTGCCGGCCGGCAATCAGCAGCAGGCCGGCAATGAGGATACAGTAGTAGGAAGACCGTTCGAGCAGGTGCAAGCGTGCAAGCATGGCGCAGGTGCTTTTTCGAAAGACGCACCTGTCGCCGGTCCGTAATCAGCCCGCTTGGGTATTCCTATGTGATCAGGCCTGAGCGACCACAACTATACCATGCCGCTTCGTTTCCGCAATACCCATTCTGATGCGAGAAGCGCGATCACGATGGCAAGCAGTAAATAAACGTGACGTAGGAATGCCTCGTTCACGGTCTGCTCGGTTCGGGGCAGGAAATCCGGCGCCGATGCAATGTTTTGCAGAAGCTCCTGCAGTCCGGCGAGCGTGGTTGCCGTCCCGCCGGAGCGAGCTGCGATCTGGCGCATCAGGGCCGCGTCGGCACGTGTCGCAAGGTATTCGAGGCTGGATGGACCGACCGAAAACGAGCCGGCATCCGTTCCGAGTCCGACGTCGTCTCGAAGCGCTCGTGCATTGTACTGATAGGTGCCTTCCGGCAGCGCACCGACGTCGAGTCTGTACCGGCCTCGACCTTCGGTTTCCATCGTCAGCTGGTAGCTGCTTCCATCCGATGACTCGAGGTCGAGTTGCACCATGGCATCGTCTACCGGCTCCATGCTTTCGTCGTACACCTCACCTGCGAACCGCACGGACTGAGTGCCCTCAAATCGATTCTCCACCGGGCGAACCCGCACACGGCGGTCATCCTCGGGTGCGGTCAGCCATCGGATGAGGCCATCGACGAAATCGTCAAAGACGTCCGATCTCACGCCGATGGTCGGTGAGGTCGTGCGCCACATCCACATGTTCGTGCCGAGGATGGACGCGCTTCGGCGCCCGCCACGAGCACGAACGACGATGAGCGGATCCGCCAGATCAACGCCCCTCGACCGGAGCGTCGCCAGCGTAACGGCGTCGGCGCTCGGCTGCCAACCGGCATCGGCATAGTGGAGCGGAGGGAGGCGATGCCAGTCTGCCTGCGATGCGGCCGCCGCTACCGGATGGCTCGATCCCCGGGATGTAAGCGTTGGCTGAGCTTCAAAACTGGTCGCAGCCGCGCGGGAAGGCAGGGCAGGTAACGCCGCATCGCCGAGACGATTCAGTTGATCCGGCCGCGGATCACGCCCGGATACGTAGAGCACCGCAGCATTCGACGCGCGGAGAAGGTCACCCATGCGATCGGCCGTTTGCGCCGCCGTCGCTGCGTTGGGGAAGTCGACGAGAACGACGAGATCGACGTCATCGAACGATGCGGGAAGCGCCCCTTCGACAAAACGATCGTCGGAAATCTGAATACGTGTCGTGAGTTCGGAGGAGGGATCGCTCTCGATCGCGGAACGCAGCGCGCCAACATCAGGGTGCGGAGAGCCCGCGACCATCAGCACGTTTCGGCGCGAGTCGACAACCTGCACATCCACGACGCGCGTGTTATTGCGGTAGGTGATCTCGCCATCAAGCTGCGATACCGACACCACGAATTGCCGGAGGCCGGCTTCGACCGGCGGTGCAGTCAGGTCAACGCGCTCCTCAGTTCCCGATTCCCCGAGTGTGACAGCTTGTTCGTCCAGCAGCTGCCCGTCTGTCGACAACGTGACGTTGACTTGCTCTCCGGAGAATCCCTCTGCGATAATCCGCGCGGAAAAGGGCAGGCTGGTATTTGAGTAGGCCGTCTCGTTAGCCAGTACATCCTGGATGCGGACATCGCGAGCCTGGGCGGTGTCGCCGACAATGACCGCGTGAACCGGTGCCGACGTTTCCTCTGCGGCATAGGCCGGATTGCGCCCTGCATTTGCCACGCCGTCGGAGATAAGAACGGTGGCGTGATGATTCTGTCGAGAAAGTAATTCAGACACCCGCTGGATTCCCTCCGAGACGTTCGTCCGGACGTCAGATGCCGTCAGTGAATCGGCCGATGAATGCGCATCGCCGATGTCGTGGACCTCCTCTCCAAAACGGAACAGGCGGTACTCGCCATCCAGCGATGCCCAGTCGACGGTGTTCAGCGCATTCCGAATGGCGAGGCTATCTGAGGTGATACCTACGCTCGCGCTGTTATCGGCCAGAATTGCAACAATCGGTGGCTCTTGCCGGACTTCCACGCGGCGGAATACAGGGTCGAACAGCAGGAAGAGCACGATCACGAGCGTGAGCCCTCGCAATCCGCCAAGTAAAACACGGCGACTGGTCGGTATCGTCGGCGTGGTGCGGCTGTACGACCAGTACGCAAAGGTAGCGGCCGCCACGATGCCGGTGATGACGAGAAGGGGGTGGACCGAAAAGCTGAGGGGCATGGAGGGAGAATGCGATCGTGCTTCGGTTAGCGAATCACGATGAACGAGCCGTGCTGATGAGCGCCGCCACCGGTGAACCGGTAGAGGTACATGCCGGGAGGGAGGCCGCCCACGAAGACGGGGAGCGTATGGTGGCCCGGGCCCAGGGTTCCGTTAACGGCGGTGGTAACGAGGCGACCCGTCACGTCGAGAATCTCAATGCGGGTGTCCACGTGCGGCGCGTAAACGCTTACCGAAAACGTGGTGTATCGAGTGGATGGATTGGGATAGACGGCGGTAACGGCGGCCTCGTGGTCAAAAGAGTGAGCTGCCGGCTCCGTGGATGTACGATGCGCTTCGGCAGCTCTGATCGCTGCGTCGGCATTGATGATGCCCCACCCGAGGAGCGTGTCCGGCTCTGCCGACTGATGGCTCGTTTCGCGGAGGATACGTTGCACGACAGCGGGCGTCAGGTCTCCGTTAACTTGCAGCATCTGTGTGACGACGCCGGCGACGAGCGGTGCCGAGAAGGACGTGCCACGGCCGAGGCCAAAGGCCGATGCTCCTGTGGCGATAGGCACATTGACTCCGGGTGCCGCAACATCAGGCTTGATCCGGCCGTCGGCGGTGGGACCGACGGAGCTGAACGTTGCGCGCGAGGAGTCTGCATTGACGGCGGCGACTGTGATTGCGCCGGGGGCGTCCGCCGGAGTGCTGATGTAGCTCCAATCGCTTTGGCCTTCGTTGCCCGCGCTCGTAACGACCACCACGCCGAGTTCAACCGCGCGCTGTACCGCGAGCGTGGTGACAGCCGTTGCTCCATCGAGATCGGCGTAGTCGTATTCGAAATCCTCGAACGTCGTGTAACCGAGCGAGATGTTCACGACATCGACGCCGCTCGCCTCCAGCCATTCGAGTCCGGCGACGAAGTACTCTTCCTCGGCGCGCGTTTCGGTGGGGACGTACTCAGTTGTCGCGGCGAGAATGTATGCGCCATGACCCGGGCCGAGCAGGCGGCCCTCGTACCGTCCGGCGGCGACGGAGGCCACACTCAAGCCGTGTAAATTATGCTGCGTTAATCCCACAAAATCTTCCTCGCCGAGGATTCGGCTTTGCAGTTGGTGGGCCGCAAACGCCGGATGCTGAAATCCGTCGTACTGAGTGTCGAGAAAGCCGAGGATGATACCCCGGCCGTTGATCCCGCGAGCGAGTGGCGCGAGCGCGTTGATACGTCTCAACACCTCCGCAGATGGTCCGGCTTCATCACTTGATCCACGTTTGAAAACGGACGCCTCTTGTCGAGCCGGCTCGCGAATCAACTTTCGAGAAGGTCTTAGCGGCACGATGCGTTCGACAAACGTCAGGGTTTCAACCTTGCGAAGTACGTCCTTCGTCATTTGCGCACTTACCGCACCGAGTAAATCCGATTGCAGCCGGACGTCTGCCCCGAGCGTCGCAATTTCATCCACATAATGCTGAGCGACCGGAGTCTCGCGCAATGGCGCTCCACGCCTTTCTCGGCGCTCGAACGCACGCGCCGAGACATCACCTGATGGCGCGTGATCGGCTGAGTGACTGCCGCGGAAGAATACCCAGTAAACATCCTCCACTAAATCCTGCGCCGTGATCATCGGCGGCGCCGTCAGATACAGAGCAAGGACGACAGGGACGATGAATAATCGTAACCGTGGCACCTTCATGGGGAATGTGTGGTGTAGACGCTCAGGGATTCG